>DATFCF010000250.1:0-2737 GCA_035253445.1 Mycobacterium sp. | reverse complement strand
TCACGTGCGACACCACCAATACCGTCTCGCCGCTGTGTTCGGCGATGATCCGAGCCTTCGCCTGCTGCACCCGGTCGGCGACGCGGTCGAAACTCTCCCCCTCCGGCGGTGTCACGCTGGTGTTGCGCAACCAGAGCCGGTGCAACTCCGGATCGCGTTCGGCCGCCTCACCGAACGTCAGTCCTTCCCAGGACCCGAAGTCGGTTTCGATCAAATCGTCGTCGACAGTCACATCGAGCCCGAGCGCCTTGGCCGCCCCCGCCGCGGTGTCATAGGCCCGCTGCAGCGGCGAGGTGATCACCGCGGCGATACCGCCCCTGGACGCCAAGTACTGCGCGGCGGCCTCGGCCTGGCTACGACCGACGTCGGTGAGCGCCGGGTTGCCACGGCCCGAATACCGCCGCTGCGTGGACAATTCGGTCTGTCCGTGCCGTAGCAGCAGGAACCTCGTCGGCTCGCCGCGCGCACCGGTCCACCCTGCCGGCGATGACAGTGTGTTCGCCGCCTTGGGTGCTTCGGCCGGCGTTTCGATCTCGGCGGCGGCGTCCATCGCTTCGTTGGCCAACCGATCGGCATGGCTGTTCTTCAGTCGCGGGATCCACGCGTAGCTGATGTGGTCGAACCGCGCCGACAGTGCCGTGGCTTGTTGATGCAGTACCACGAGATCGGGATGCTTGACCTTCCAGCGGCCCGACATCTGTTCCACCACAAGCTTGGAGTCCATCAACACCTCGACGTCGGTGGCGCCGATCTTCGCCGCCTCCTCCAGGCCCGCGATCAGCCCGCTGTACTCGGCGACGTTGTTGGTGGCCTGACCGATCGCCTGCTTGCTCTCGGCGAGAACCGCGCTGCGATCGGCAGACCAGACCACGGCGCCATAGCCAGCCGGTCCCGGATTGCCCCGTGACCCGCCATCCGCCTCGATGATCACCTTCACTGACCAGCACCCTTGACCCGCAACAGGATTGCGCCGCACTCGGGGCAGCGCAGCACCTCATCCTCGGCCGCGGCCGCAATCCGCGCCCGCTCGCCCTGGTCGATCTCGATCCGGCACGCTCCGCACCTCCGACCCTGCAGCACGCCCGCCCCTGGGCCGCCGCGCGACCGCTGCCGCTCGTAGAGCGCAACGAGGTCGGCGTCGAGTGCCGAGACGAGTTCGTCACGCCGCGAAACGTGTTGGTGGCGCAGTTGGTCGATTTCGGCGCGTGCATCGTCGCAGGCCTTCTGCGCTTCGCTTCGCTGGTTCTGCAGCTCGTCGATCGTCGCCAGCTCGTCGGCCTGGTTGGTCTGCAGCTCCTCCCGGCGTTCCATCACCTCCAGTAGCGAATCCTCCAGGCTGGACTGGCGCCGCTCCAACGTCCCCAGCTCGTGTTGCAGCTCGGTGAGCTGTTTGGCGTCAACGGTTCCCGCGTTCAACAGTGACCGATCCCGATCCTCGCGTTGGCGAACCGAGTCGATCTCGGACTCGAACTTGGCCACCTGGGCGTCCAAGTCTTCGATCGCAATCTGCAACGCGGCCAACCTGTCGTTGGAGTCACGGTGCTTGGCTTGAATCTCTTCGAGTCGTTGATGCTCGGCCAGGTGATTGGTGCGATGCTCGAGGCGGCTCAGCTCAGCATCGATCTCGGCCAGCTCGAGCAACGAACGTTGTTGTACTACTTCAGCTTTCATGTTTCGTTTCTCTCGACATTCCACGGATCGGTGCGTATCGCCGATACCCGCACGGGCAGCGACTCACCGAAATGTTCACGAAGCCGTTCCGCCGCCTGCGTACACCACGGAAATTCACTGGCCCAGTGCGCGACGTCGACCAACGCCACGTCGGAGGCCCGCCGGTGTTCATCGGCGGGATGATGTCTCAGGTCGGCGGTCACGTAGGCCTGTACACCGGCCACCGCAACGGCGTTCAGAAGCGAGTCGCCCGCGCCACCACACACCGCGACTCGCGACACAGTCGCGTCAGACTCGCCCGACGCCCTGACTCCCCACGAGGTGCCTGGCAGCGCATCGTGCACCCGGGATACGAAGGCCGACAACGTCTCGGGCCTCGGCAGCGAGCCGACCCGGCCCAGTCCCACATCGCCGGGCACGGGCGCCAGCGCGAAGATGTCGAAGGCCGGCTCCTCATACGGATGCGCGGCCCGCAACGCGGCGAGCACATGGCCCCGCAGCCGGGTGGGCGCGACCACTTCCACCCGATCCTCGGGCACCCGTTCGACGGTGCCCACCTTTCCGACCGTCGGCGTGGCGCCCTCATGCGGCAGAAACTGTCCGGTGCCCGAGACGGTCCAGCTGCAGTGCGAGTAGTCGCCGATGTGACCGCCGCCTGCGGCGAACATCGCTTCCCGTACCGCCTCGGCATTCTCGGCAGGCACGAAGACCACCCACTTGTCGAGATCGGGCCCAACCGAGATCGGTGCCAGCACCTCTTCGACGGTGAGCCCAAGCGCGTCGGCCAGTGCATCGGACACCCCGGGAGCCGCCGCGTCGGCGTTGGTGTGCGCGGTGAACAACGCACGGCCCGTTCGGATCATCTGGTGTATCAGCGCGCCTTTGGCGGTGCTGGCGGCGACGGTGTCGACCCCGCGCAGCAGCAGCGGGTGATGCGCCACCAGCAGCCCGCGCTCGGGCACTTCGGCGACGACGGCGGCGGTGGCGTCGACCGCGACTGTCACCGTGTCAACGGTGTCGGCAGGGTCGCCGCACACCAAGCCGACGGAATCCCAGTCCTGCGCCA
>DATFCF010000249.1:0-2283 GCA_035253445.1 Mycobacterium sp. | reverse complement strand
GTCCGCGACGGCCTTCGTCGGCGTCGAAGCCATCCAGCACATGCTGTTGGGCGAGCGCCACGGCATGCCGGCGGCCCTTCTCCTCGTCGGCGTCGGCGTGCACGGCCTTGCAGGCGCAGTGACCGCGCTGTTTTGGCTCTGCTACACCGAAAGCGTGCAAGACCTGATCGCACCCCGGCGCATTCCGGGGGGCCCCTCGGCGGCTCGGATCGTCCTGGCGGTGCCGGTCGGACGTTACAGCGACCGTGATTACTTCGTTTACTCGATCCTCTGTCGCGCTCCACCCGTCGCTGCGACCGTGTAACTCGACACCGCCGACGGTCGCTTGGCCGCAGCACGGCGCCTCCTGCCGGCCTCCGCTTGGCACGAAGGGACCCCACGGCTTCGCGCTGCTTTCGCCATATCGAGGCGCTCCAGTGACCGGTGGCGCAACGGTCGGAGCGTCCGGACAACGGTGGTGGCTGCACCATTTCGCGGCGGATATCAGCGACGTCGCGTGCGCAGCTTCCATATCGCTGGCGGCGCGCTCCTCGCCCACGCGAAGGCGTGATATTAGCTAGTTGCCAGGGTTCGTCCGACCCTTGTCCAAAAGGCGCATGCGCGTGCCATTAGGCCACAGCATTGGCCTAGGTCGCGGGGCGACGGACTGGAGGGATTGCCCCATTGTGCGTTCGTGCCGGCAGCTGGCAGAACCCTAGATCGCTCTGAAGCCACGGATACGTGACTACAGAGAAAGCGGAAATATCACTGCGTGGTTGTCGCATGATCGAAACCGGAGTGATTTCAAGCGGCCATTGGTCACCCACCGGAGGGACCTCATTGCAGAAGGGGTGCACCGCCTTCATAGACTCACGGCGTGATTTACTTCGATTCTCATCTTCCGATCCGGACGAGACACGAATGCGTGCGGTCATCACCGGTCAACAATGAGACGAATGCGGTGACGAATACCGCCGTGGGCAGTGTTGGTATTCGCGTGCTGTTTAGCACGCGGATCGCCAACGTGGCAGGTGGGGCATTTGGAGGGCAGCGGTGAATTCTCGCGACGCTCGGTGGCTTGACGTTCAGCCGCCCGCTGCGCCAACAGCCCAGGCTGGTAGGGCGCTCCGGCCCGAAGATGCTGGGGCGACATCGGCCCCGCACGAGCCGGTGACCGGCGGCCGCGACCGCTACTTCGATGTGTTACGGGCGGTGGCGGTCGTACGGGTCGTCGTGTACCACATGTTTCCGGTGGCGTGGCTGTCGATGGTGTTCCCGGCGATGGGCGTGATGTTCGCGTTGGGGGGGTCGTTGATGGCCCGGTCGATGGAACGCTCCGTGGAACAGGCGATCATCGGGCGGCTACGCCGCCTGCTCCCAGCGTTGTGGGTCATGGGTGCCGTGCTCGTTCCCGCAATGACGTGGTCCGGTTGGCCCGCCCGGCCGGACTGGCCGTCTCTCCTGCTGTGGGTGTTACCTGTCGCGGAACCGCCCGGCACCGAATGGGCCGAACCCATCACCGGAGTGCTGTGGTACGTGGTCACGTATCTGTGGCTGGTGCTGCTGTCTCCGGCAGCCCTATGGCTGTACCGCCGAGCCCGGTTGGCGACCATCTTCCTGCCGCTGGTGCTGCTCGCGGCGATGGACTGGATTCCGTGGTTCCTCAGTGACGTCGCAGGGTCGGTCGTCACGGACGTGTTGACCTTTGCCGCTTGCTGGATCCTCGGCTTCGCACACCGTGACGGTGACTTGAGACACGCGACCGCACCGGCTCTGGTGGCCGCGGGGACCATCGCCATCGGTGGGGCGCTCGCCTGGGTACTCACCCACCCGGGTGGCGACGGCGACATAGACCTCAGTTCCGCTCCCCTGGCGTACGGCATCTACTCCATCGGGTTCGCCGTCATCCTCCTGCGCTTCCCTTTCCGCGTGGACCGGCTCACCCGCCGCAAGCTCGCCGTCGGACTGGTGAACTTCGTCAACGCCCGCGCGGTGACCATCTATCTGTGGCACAACGCGGCCATCACGGCATCATTCGTCGTGGGCGACTACCTTGAGGTCTGGAAACTTGGCGACTCCCTCATGATGGCGGGTTACATGTCCGTCGCGACTGCTTTGCTGGCCATCACGGTCGCACTGGTCGGTTGGGTCGAAGACCTGTCTGCGCGTCGTCCCCTACGCCTGGTGCCATGGCGACAGGCGCCGGCAAGCAGACCAAGACCTGTGAAATCGGACTGGGCTGGTCCGTCGCCCTGGTGGTGACCATGTCGGCATCGGGTCCGGCAGAGTACTGATGAGGTGCCC
>DATFCF010000248.1:0-2460 GCA_035253445.1 Mycobacterium sp. | reverse complement strand
GTCGGAGGGTTCCCTGACGGTGACGCCGAGCGCCTGTTGCAGCAGTCCCTTGATGCCGTCCGAGAGGTCCTTGTGCTTCTCGGGCGCGCCCCAGGCGTCCCACTGCATCGGGGGTGCGGTCAGGACGGCGTGATCTTCCGAACGCTCATTGCTCATGCGTTATAGTGTTACACATCATGTAAGAGTGTAACTAGCCCTTCGGTCGATCGCCCCGCTCCCGCCACACCTGCCGGATCGGCCGCAGCACCAATCCCATCTGCTTTCGCGTCTTCCCCCGCGTCACCAGAACCCCGGTGATCGCCACGATCCAGACGGGATACTGCACGAGCCAGGCCACTCGGAAGCTGTCGAACGAGTACCCGCCCATCGCGTCGAGGATGAGCCCCATCGCCTGGATGACCAGCAACGACGCCAGGAATCCGCCGATGTTGACCATTCCCTGCGCGGTTCCCATGCTGGTGCTCGGGTTGAACATGCGGGCGTAGTCGAAGCCGATCATCGACCCGGGGCCGCCCACCGATATCACCATCACCAGGAGCGCCAGCAACCAGATCGGCGCCGGACCCGGCAGCGCCAGCACGACCGTCCACATCGCCGCGTTGCTGATCATGATCGCCAGCACCAGATACGAGCGGCGCATCGGGAACCGGCCGCTGAGGATGCCGATGATCGGCCCGGCCACGATCGCCGAGATCACCGACAGGGTGAGCAGTGAACCGGCCTCGGCCGCCGACAACCCCTGCGCCGACCTCAGGTACGGCACACCCCACAGCAGGGCGAACGTCGTCATCGAGAACTGCGTGCCCATGTGGGTGAAGAAGCCCAGCCGGGTGCCGTGTCGCCGCCACACCGCGCGGATCTGCGTTCCCACCTCCCGCAGTCCGGCAGGTGCGGCCACCACCTCGAGACCGGGCGGGGCGTTGCGGATGACGGACACGGCCAGCACGAAGGACAGCAACCCGAGCGACGCCGCACTGCCGTACGCGAAACTCCAGCCCGGCCCGTTCAGCAGCAGCATCAGCGGCAGCGCCGACAGGATCTGACCGATCTGACCGAAGATGCCGGTCAGCTGGGACACGAGCGGGACCCGCCGCGGCGCGAACCACTGGGGCACCAGGCGCAGCACGGAGATGAACGTCATCGCGTCGCCGACGCCGACCAGCACCCGCGCGGCGACGGCCAGCGGCAGCGATTCGGTGAGCGCGAGGATCATCTGCGCCGACGCCATGATGAGGGCGCCGGCCGAGATCATGACCCGCGATCCGTACCGGTCGAGGAGCACGCCGGCCGGGATCTGCATTCCCGCGTACACCACGATCTGGAGTACGACGAAGCTCGACAGCACACTCGGACTGATCGAAAAACGTTCCGACGCCGCGAGGCCCGACACACCGAACGAGGTTCGATGCAGGACGGCGACGATATATGCGACAACCCCGACGCCCCACACCAACCACACTCTGCTCATCGCAGATCAAACTACCCGCCAGCAGGTATTACCCGCTGACTGAAGTCACTCGCGGCCCAGCGACACCCAGGTCGGATCGGCCGTGCGCTCGCCGACGGTGAGGTCCGCCAGCAGGTCCAGGCGCGCGATCTGCCCCTCGGTCAGCGTGAGCGCGAGGGCGCCTGCGTTCTCCGTCACACGCGCGGCGAACCGGGTGCCGGGAATCGACACGGACGGCAACCCGAACTCCCGGCCCTTCGCGTCCAGCCAGGCCAGCGACACCTGGGCGGGCGTCGCGTCGAGTTCGGCAGCCACCTCGCGGACGACGTCGAGCACCTTCAGGTTCGACGGCAGCGCGTCGTCCCCGAAACGCGGGAACCGGCGGCGCAGGTCCTTGTCGCCCAGCACGGCCGGGTCGTACGTTCCGGTGAGGAAGCCGCGGCCGACCGGCGAGTACGGCACGAAGCCGATGCCCAGTTCCGCCGCCGCCGGAACCACGTGCTTCTCGACGTCGCGGCTCCAGATGCTCCACTCGCTCTGAATCGCGGCGATCGGATGCACCCGCGACGCGCGACGCAACTCGTCGCCGGTCGCCTCCGACAGTCCGATGTGGCGGACCTTTCCGGCCTTCACCTGCTCCGCGATCGCGCCGACGGTGTCCTCGATGGGCACCTCGGGGTCCACGCGGTGCAGGTAGTAGAGATCGACGGTGTCGACTCCGAGCCGGCTCAGCGACTCGTCGAGCGCCTGCCCCACGTATTCGGGTTTGCCGTTGATGCTGCGCCTGCCGTTCGCAATGTTGCCGACGAGACCGAACTTGGTGGCCAGCTGCACCTCGTCGCGGCGTTCCTTCAGCACCGTGCCCACCGCGATCTCGCTCGCGCCGTCGCCGTACACGTTGGCCGTGTCGATGAACGTCACTCCGATGTCGATGGCGTGGTGGAGGGTCGCGAGCGCCTCCGCGGGGTCGACGGGGCCGTACACGGGGGCGACGGACATGGCGCCGTAGCCCT
>DATFCF010000247.1:0-2350 GCA_035253445.1 Mycobacterium sp. | reverse complement strand
GGAGCCGCCCGGCCGGCGACATCGGGCTGGTGAGCCGCCGGCTCCTCCCAGGCGGCCGGTTCGACCGTCTGTGCCGGCATCGAGTCGGCGGGCCACTCCTGTTCGGCCGGCCACTCTTGGGCTTGCTCGGCAGCCGGTGCGGCGAGCGAGGTCGGGACGTCCGAAATCCCGCTGGCGCCGGGATTGCGTTGCGGCAACAACGTGACCGGTACATCGGAGTGGCCGTTGAGATACTCCTGCCCAGTCAACTGGTCGCCGACGTAATCCGCATGATCCTCGTCGAGTGCGAGCGCCGTCACGATCCCGGCGTGGGCGTCGGCGGGCATGCCGTATTCCTGGCCGCCGTAGTCGTCGACCGCTCCATCGCGGACAAGCAACTCCGAAGCCACGTACACCCCGGCCGTCATGCCCGAATTCGGTTCTCCCGCAATCGTGGTGCGCAACCGGACAACCAGCCCGTGCTGCGCCGCGAGGCGGCCGACCACGAACAGGCCCATGTGTCGAGCGGTATAGGGGGTGACCTCACCGCCGGACTGCAGGCGGGTATTGGCCACCCGCAGATCCGACTCGGTCATGCCGAGGCCGATGTCGCTCACCTCGATGACGAGTCCACCGTTTCCTGTGTGCACCGCCGACACCCGCACCTGCGAGATCGGCGGCGAGTACCGCAGCGCGTTGTCGAGCAGTTCGGCCAGCAGATGCACCAGGTCGCCTGCGGCCGCACCGAGGATCTCGCTGTCGGGGACGGTCGCCGTCACCACCCGGGTGTAGTCCTCCACCTCGGAAGCCGCGGCGTTGATGATCGCCGCGACGGGCACCGGCTCGGCCTGCTCGCGGGGCACCTTCGCACCCGCCAGCACCAGCAGGTTGGCGCCGTTACGGCGCATCCGTGCGGCCAGATGGTCGAGGCGGAAAAGGCTCTCGAGCCGCTCGGGGTCCTCTTCGTTGCGTTCGAGCCGGTCGATGAGCGACAGCTGCTGATCGACCAGCGATCGGCTGCGCCGGGACAGCGTCTCGAACATATCGCTCACCTGCAGCTGCAGCCGGGACTGCTCGCCGGCCAGGAAGACCGCCTGCTCGTGCAACTCGTCGACGGCGTGCGCGACCTGACCGACCTCCTCGGAGGTGTGCACGGGGATCGGCTCGACGGGCCCGGGTTCGCCACCGGCGCGCACCCGTTCGATCTCGCGAGAGAGGTCCTCGTGGGCCACCTTGAGCGCGCTGTCACGCAGCCTGCGCAGCGGGCGGACGAGTGATCGCGCAACGAAGATGACCAGCAGCAGGACCAGCAGCATGGCGCCCACCACGATCGCCGCGTCGCGGATCGCGGAGGTACGCGAAGCGTTGGCCTCCTTCTCGACGGCGGCGGGGATCGCTGACGTGGTGTCGGCGATCAGCTTGTCCGCGACCTGGCGCGTCGTCTGCTGCGACGCCAACAACTCCGGATTGCCGACGACCGGGACCGCCGGGTTGGACAACAGCGTCATCCGCTTGACCATTTCGGAGCGCAGCGTCGCCGCCTCGTTCGAGGCGCCGCCGAGCAGCTTGCTCATGCCGCTGATGGTGGACGGCTCGGTACCGGCCAACGTGATCATCGACGTGCGCACTTCCGGCTCCGGAAGGTCGACGCCGCGATTGACCAACATCTGTTGCATGGCCATCTGGCCGCGGGCACCGACGGCGCGCGACAACGCTTCTGCCTGAAGTTGGACGCTCTGGTCGTCGCTGCGCACCGACCCGGTGATCGCGGTTTCCGACGTCAGCAGCAGCGGTGCGTAGGTGGTGACGCGGGAGCGCAGGTCGATCGAGTTGGACATGACCTTGTTGACCAGATCCTGCCCGTAGTCCAGCAGCGTATTGGTGGCCAATCGGACGTCCGATACGACGTCGGTGTCTTTCAGCCGCTGGCCGAGTTCGGATTTGCGGGTGTCGTACTGGCTGAGTGCGGACTGGGTGTCGCCCCCCTCGGTGCCCGCCACCATGGCGCCCTCGAGTGCGGCCATGTAGCTGACAATGGCCGGCACCAATTCGGCACGGTCGGCCGCTCGTCGCAGATCCGACGCCTCGTTCATGGCTGCGTATATCCGCAATCCACCGAATGTTCCGGCCAGAACCAGTGGCACCAAGACGATCGCGAACACTTTCCAGCGAACAGGCCAATTCGTCAGCGACCATCGCGACGGACGCTTGGCAGGTGGCGCTGCTTTGGTTTCGAAATCGACGAGCGTGCCGTCCGCCTGCTTAAGCTGCGTGAACGCGGTCATATGCGTCCGCCCACGCTATCGGCCGCTTGACCGCATTTCAGTAATCGAGCGTCATCCATAAGGCTTCCTGCTGATTTCGCCCTCGC
>DATFCF010000246.1:0-11935 GCA_035253445.1 Mycobacterium sp. | reverse complement strand
GGCCCGCGAACGTTCTGTACCGCTCGAAATTTCAGCGAAATTTCGAGCGGTACAGAACGTTGGGCGGCGGCTAGACCTTGACCGTCACCGGCAAGACGTTCCAGATGTCGTCGCAGTACTCCGCGATGGCCCGGTCCGACGAGAACTTTCCGCTGCGCGCGGTGTTCAGGATCGACATCCGCGTCCACGCCTCCGTGTCCTTCCAAGCAGCACTCACCTGTTGCTGGCACGACACGTACGCCGCGTAGTCGGCGAGGACCAGGAACGGATCGTCGTAGCGCAGGTTGTCCACCAGCGGACGGAACACCTCGGTGTCGCCGTGGGAGAAGCTCCCGTCGGCGATCAGGTCGAGCACAGCGGCCAGCTCATTGTTGCCGTCGACGTAGGCCGACGGCCGATAGCCGTCGCGCTTGATCCGTTCGACCTCCTCGACGCTCAGTCCGAACAGGAAGAAGTTCTCGGCGCCTGCCTCTTCACGGATCTCGACATTGGCGCCGTCGAGCGTGCCGATCGTCAGCGCGCCGTTGAGCATGAACTTCATGTTCCCCGTGCCCGACGCCTCCTTGCCCGCCGTCGAGATCTGCTCCGACAGATCGGCAGCCGGGTAGATCAGATGCGCGTTCTGCACGTTGAAGTTGGGGACGAACGCGACCTTGAGGAACCGGTTGACTTCCGGGTCGTTGTTGACCGTCTCACCAACAGCGTTGATGAGCTTGATGATTCGTTTGGCGAGGAAGTATCCGGGGGCGGCCTTGCCACCGAAGATGAAGGCCCGCGGCGGGATCTCCAGGCCTGGGTTCTGCTTGAGCCGGTAGTACTGCGTGACGATGTTCAGCACGCTGAGGTGCTGGCGCTTGTATTCGTGAATGCGCTTGACCTGGATGTCGAACAGCCAGTCGGGATTGAGCTCCACGCCGACCGTCGACCTGACGTAGTCGGCGAGGCGCGCCTTGTTGGCCCGCTTGACCGCACGCCATTGACCACGAAACGCCGCATCGTCGACGTAGGACTCGAGCCCACGCAACTTGTCCAGGTCCGCCATCCAACCGTCGCCGATCGTGTCGTCGAGCAGATCCCGCAGGCCCGGGTTGGCCAGCGCCAAGAACCGCCTCGGCGTGACGCCGTTGGTCTTGTTGGAGAACCGCTCAGGCCACAGCTCGTAAAAATCCTTGAGCACACTGTCTTTGAGGAGTTCGGAGTGCAGGGCCGCGACGCCGTTGATCGCGTGGCTGCCGACCGTCGCGAGGTGGGCCATCCTGACGCTCTTGCCACCGTCCTCGCCGATGAGCGACATGCGCCGCAATCGGTCCTCGTCGCCGGGGAACGTGGCGCGCACCTCATCGAGGAACCGGCGGTTGATCTCGTAGATGATCTCGAGGTGGCGGGGCAGCGATTCGCCGAACATCGCCAGCGGCCACGTCTCGAGCGCTTCGGGCAGCAACGTGTGGTTGGTGTATCCGAAGGTGGCCACCGTGATGTCCCACGCCTCGTCCCAACCGAGCCGGCGTTCGTCGACCAGCAGCCGCATCAGCTCGGCGACCCCGATGGATGGGTGAGTGTCGTTGAGCTGCAACGCGAATCGCTCGGGCAAATCACGCACCGAAGCGTCGGCTAGATCATCCATGATGTGTAGGACGTGCTGCAGCGAGCATGACACGAAGAAGTACTGCTGCAGCAGCCGAAGACGCTTGCCCGCCTCGGGTTCGTCGTTAGGGTACAGCACCTTGGTGACGGTTTCCGAGTTGACCTCGTCCTCGACGGCCTTGTAATAGTCGCCGGTGTTGAAGGCCTCCAACGCGAACGACTTCACCGCCCGCGCGCTCCACAGGGTCAGGACGTTGCACGTGTTGACGCCGTAACCCTGGATCGGCGTGTCGTAGGCGACGCCCTTCAGGACCCGTCCCGGCACCCATCGGGCGCGGTCGTGGCCCGCCTCGTCGAGATAGTGCTCGACGTAGCCGCCCCAGTTGACCAGATAGTTCACGTCGGGTTTGGCGATCTCCCACGGGTTTCCCTTGTCCAGCCAGTTGTCGGTCTTCTCGACCTGCCAGCCGTCGTGGATCTCCTGATCGAAGATTCCGAACTCGTAGCGGATGCCGTAGCCGATGGCCGGACGCTCCAGAGTGGCCAGCGAGTCGAGGTAGCACGCGGCCAGCCGGCCCAGGCCGCCATTGCCCAGTCCCGGTTCTTCCTCGCAAGCCAGCACCACGTCAAGGTCCTGACCGAGCTCTTGCAGCGCGGCGCGCGTCGCCTCCTCGATGCCGAGGTTGATGAGGTTGCTGCCGAGTTGCGGACCCATCAGGAATTCAGCCGACAGGTAGCAGGTCACCTTCCGGCCGAGATCGAGCGATGTCTGCGTGGACGCCACCCGGTTGTCCTGCATACGGTCCCGCACGGCCAGCGCCGTCGCCCGGTAGAAGTGCTCAGGTTTCAAGGCCGCCGCGGGGCGACCGATCGAATAGCGCAGATGGTCGAGGATGCCCCGTCGCAACGCGTCGGCCGACAATCCGGTGCGGCTGCGTTCTTCCGTGCTGGCTGGTGTTTGAACCACGTCGGTCATGCGCGGAGTGTCGCAGTCGATGGCGTCGGTCGCATGAACGGCCGCCCACGATTTGGCGACGACACGGGCATCATGGAGCAATGCGGCGTGAAGTGAGCACCGGCGACGAGTTGCGCGCGATCGTCGGACATCCGAACTCCTACGTCGCGAACAAGGTGCGCGACCGGCTGTCGACCATCCACCGGGACTGGCTGGCGCAGTCCCCGCTGGGCTTCGTCGCGACGACCGATGCGCAGGGGCGCGTCGACGTATCTCCAAAGGGCGATCCACCCGGTTTCGTCCACATCCTCGACGACACCACCATCGCGATCCCCGAGCGACCGGGCAACAAGCGGGTGGACGGCTACCTCAACGTGCTGGAGCGTCCGCATGTCGGCACGCTGTTCGTCATCCCGGGGCGCGGAGATACCTTGCGGATCAACGGAACCGCGCGTGTCCTCGCCGACGCCGAGTACTTCGATGCAATGACCGTTGAAGGTAAGCGCCCCATCCTCGCGCTGGAGATCGACATCGAAGAGGTGTTCTTCCACTGCGCCAAGGCATTTCTCCGGTCGGACGTGTGGAAGCCGAAGAGCTGGAATCCGACCGCCGTACCGAGCGTCGCGCAGATTGCCAAGGCCTTGACGAAGACCGATATCAGCCAGGCCGAACTCGACGAGTACTACAGCGAGGACAACCTGCGCAAGGTCCTCTACTAGCCGCTGCGCTCACGCCGTCGGGATCAGCGCGATCATCTCGTCGGCAGCGGCCCTGATCTGTGCCGGTTTGGCGCCGCCCTTGTGCAGTGCCTCGAGCCCGCGCATGAACGACAGCAGCGTCGTGGCCAGCGCCTGCGCGTTGTGTTTCGGGTCGATGGCCCCGGCACGCTTCGCCTCCTTGATGCAGTCGACGAGCTCGGCGCGCCACGCCGCATATGCGCGCTCGACGTTCGTCTCCACCGCGTCATCGATAGCGGCCAGTTCGGCAGCGCTCTTGGCCATCATGCAGCCACGGTTGCCGGTGTCGGCGGCGATGCCCTTGGCCTGGCCGCGGATGTGGCGGGTCAGCCGGTCGTAAGCGCTGCGACTGGGATCGCGCAGTTGCGTGCGCACCCCGTCGACCGCCGACGTGATGTAGTCGTCGAGTGCCCGCATGAACAACCCGTGCTTGTCGCCGAATGCTCCATAGAGGCTGCCCTTGCCCAGGCCCGTGACAGCGGTTAAGTCGTCGACCGATGTCGCCGTGTATCCGCGTGTCCAGAACTCGTCACGCGCGGCGGCGACCACATCGGCTTCGTCAAACTCGCGCGGACGAGGCATGTCACCACGTTACGCCGGTTATGGAATGACTGTTACGTAACCGGCGTAGCGACATGCAAACACGCACCCTCGCGCAGAATGGCTGTCGTGCGGGTTGGTCGCAGGGAAGCGATAGCGGTCGCCGTCGGCGTGCTGCTCGTCGTCGCGGCGTTCGTCGTACCGCACTTGCACCTCGGCGTCGTCACCCCGCTGATCAACGCGTCGGCGGGACGGCTCTTCAGCTTCGCGGACACCGCGCCGATCTTCGGGTGGTGGAACGCCCACGTCGGGTGGGGCACCGTCCCGGCGATCGTCATCGGCCTGGCGGCCGTCGCCTACGGGCAGGCGGTCGCGCTGCGGCTGCCGTGGCGTTTCGTCTCCTGGGCAACGTGGGCGACGGCGTGTGCGTGGGCGTTCTCGCTGGCCATGATCGACGGCTGGCAGCGCGGCTTCGTCCGTCGGCTCACGGCACCTCACGAATACCTGCGCCAGGTCCCGACCGTCACCGACATCCCCCAAGCGGTTCGCACGTTCGCGAGCAGAATCCCGGATTTCCAACCGGATTCGTGGATGACGCACGTGTCCGGGCATCCACCGGGTGCGCTCCTGACGTTCGTCTGGCTGGACCGCATCGGGCTCGGCGGCGGCGCATGGGCGGGCCTGTTGTGCCTGCTTGCCGGGTCCAGCGCCGCGGCAGCGATCGTCCTCGCGGTGCGCGCCCTTACCGACGAGAACACCGCGCGGCTGGCCGCTCCGTTCGTCGCGGTGGCGCCGACCGCGATCTGGGTCGCGGTGTCGGCCGACGGCTACTTCGCCGGTGTGGCCGCATGGGGCATCGCGCTGCTGGCGCTTGCGGCCCATCGCACCGTGCGCTGGCCCGGGCTGGCCGCCGCCGGCTCCGGGCTGCTGCTCGGGTGGGGCATCTTCCTCAACTACGGCCTGGTGCTAATGGCGCTGCCCGCGGTGGCAGTCCTGTTCAGCGCCACGAATTGGCGACCGGCCGTTGGCGCTCTCATGCCCGCAGTCCTCGTGGCACTAGCAATGGTCGCGGTATTCGTCATCGCCGGATTCTGGTGGTTCGACGGCTACTTGCTGGTGCAGGAACGCTATTGGCAGGGCATCGCCGGTGACCGGCCGTTCCAGTACTGGTCGTGGGCGAACTTCGCGTCGGTGGTGTGTGCGATCGGCCTGGGCAGTGTGGCCGGCATCGGCCGAGCATTCGACATCGCGGCACTCAAACAGCGCGCCGGCCTGCACCTCGTGGTGCTCGGCGCGCTGCTCGCGATCGTGTGCGCCGACCTGTCCATGCTGAGCAAGGCAGAGACCGAACGCATCTGGCTGCCGTTCACCGTGTGGCTCACCGCCGCCGCGGCGCTCCTGCCACCGCGGTCACACCGCTGGTGGTTGGCGCTCAATGTGATTGGCGCGCTGCTGCTGAACCACTTCATCCTGACGAGCTGGTAGACCCCGCCTGGGTGACACGGGCGAACCGGCTGCTCGGCACGCACGCGCGACGGACTGCGTCGATGTCGTCGACGGTATCCACGTCGGCCAGCGCGGGAACCAGGCTCACGTCTACACCTTCGTCACGTAACGCTGCAAACGTGACAAAGCCGGTGTCGGATCGCGACATCGGCACTGCCCGAAGGCAATCGGCCATGGCGGCATCGGCGACGCCGAGCACCCACCAGCCGCCGTCGCGAGCTGGGCCGAGCACCGCATCGGCGGCCAACAGCTCGCGTGCGCATTCGGCGATCAGTTCGGCCGTCACCTGCGGTGTGTCCATCCCGATCTGCAGGACCGGAAGCCCGTCACAGGCGGCAGCTGCATCGAGGTGGGCGTTCGCCAGCCGTTCGGCGAAGCCCGCGCCGCGCTGCTCGACGACAGTGAAATCGGATAGGCTGCTTCGGATTTCGTCTCCGTTGCTCGCGTCGTCGAGTTCGCCCGCCAGCGCCACCACCCGGGCCTCGACCGGGGCGGCGGCCACCGCATCGAGGGTGTCCAGCAGTGCGGCAGCGGCGATGGCGGCGGCGGCGTGATTCCCCACCCCGGCCGCGAGCCGCGTCTTCACCTGGCCAGGCACCGGTGCCTTGGCCACCACCAGCACGATCACGGGAATCACGAGATCGCTCGCCAGAAGTCCAGCGCTGCAATGAAACTACCGCGCACCGAGCCGCTGACCTTCGACTTACCGCCGGTGCGCGGTCCGTATGCGACGTCTCGCTCGACCACCCGCCAACCCGCCTGCGCAGCGCGCACCAGCAGTTCGAGGGGGTAACCCGATCGCCGGTCGGTCACACCGAGAGCGATCAGGGCTTCGCGGCGGGCCACCCGCATCGGCGCGATGTCGTGCACCCGAAGGCTGTAGCGGCTCCGCAGCCGCCAGCACACCGCAGCGGTACCGAACCGCGCGTGCCACGGCCAGCGCAGACCGTTGACGGGACGGCGGCGTCCGATCGCCATGTCGGCGCCGCGGTCGAGTTCGGCGACCAGCGCAGGCAGGTCGCGCGGGTCGAGTGAGCCGTCGGCGTCGATGACCGCCACGATCGGCGTCGTCGCCGCCACCACCCCGGCATGCACCGCCGAGCCGTAACCCGGCCGCGGTTCGGCGACCACCTTCGCGCCGTGCCAAAGCGCCACGTCGGCGGTGCCGTCGGTGCTGTTGTTGTCGACGACCAGCGGCCGGTACCCGTCGGGCATGGCGGCCAGCACCCCAGGCAGCGATGCCGCCTCGTTGAGGCAGGGCAGCACCACGGTGACGTCGGGCATATCTCTGAACGGTATGCCGTCCAAGACGCCAGCGGCGACGAATGAACAGTGCCGGAACAATGACATAGGCGCTGGTAGTGGCGCCGCGAGTCTAAGGTCTGAACTATGACACGGGTGCTGGTTGCCGACGACGACACCGTCGTACGCGACGTCGTGCGCCGTTATCTCGAGCGCGACGGCCTCGACGTGTCACTTGCGCAGAGCGGCACAGAGGCGCTGCGGCTGCTCGGCTCGGAGCACATCGACGTTGCGGTGCTCGACGTGATGATGCCCGGCCCTGACGGCCTGTCCCTGTGCCGCAGCCTGCGTCAGCGTGGCGATCACTGCATCCCGGTGATCCTGCTGACCGCGCTTGGCGAGGAGGACGATCGCATCGCCGGGCTGGAGGCGGGCGCCGACGACTATCTCACCAAGCCGTTCAGCCCCCGGGAACTGACGCTGCGAGTCCGGTCGGTGCTGCGCCGCGCGCCGTCCCCGGCGGGTGTGCTTCCGCTGGACATCAGCGCCGGCGGCCTCACGGTGTCGACCGCGGCGCGATCGGTGACGCTCAACGGCGAGCCGGTGAGCCTGACGAACCGTGAGTTCGACCTGTTGCTGTTCTTCGTGACCCACACCGACACCGTGTTCTCCCGCGAGGAGTTGCTGAAACAGGTGTGGCGCTGGGACTTTGGCGATCTGTCGACGGTCACGGTGCATGTCAAGCGGCTGCGGTCCAAGCTCGGCGATGCGCATCGCGTGCAGACGGTGTGGGGCCGCGGTTATCTATGGAGCGGTAGTGCCGACTGATCTGTGGGAGATCGCCGCGTTGGCGCTGGCGTGCTCGGTGCCCATCGTGGTGGCCGGGGCGATCATCATCCGGCTGGCCCGGTCGTGGTCGCTGGCGGTCAGCATGGTGGCGCTGGTGCTCATCCCGACGCTGGCGACGTTCACGGGTGTGCTCGGCGCCAGCGGGTTCATGATCACCGAGACGTTCGAGCGGACGGCCGTCGTGCTGGTCATCGTTTCGGTGGTGACGATCCCCGCTGCGGTGATGCTGGCGCGTTACCAGGCCCGCCGCACGGTGTGGGAGCAGGAGATCCGCGACTCCGAGCTAGCCGCCGAGCAGTCGCGGCGCCGGCTGGTCGCATTCGTCAGCCATGATCTACGCACACCGCTGGCCGGGATTCGCGCCGTGTCGGAGGCGATCGCCGACGGCGTAGTACCCGACGACGAAGTGCGGGTGCACGCCAAAACGATTGAGCAGGAGTCGATTCGGCTCGCGGAGATGGTGGACGACCTCTTCGAGATGTCGAAGATCAACGCGGGCGCGGTCCAACCGGCCTTTGACAAGGTGGCGTTGGACGAGGTCGTCGACGACGTGCTGGCCGCGCACCGGATCACCGCGGAGCGCGCGCGTGTGCAGCTTCTGGCGGAATTACCGCAGGAGCCGGTGCGCGTGCTCGGAAGTGACCGTGCGCTGGTACGCGTGCTATCGAATCTGGTGGCCAATGCGATTGCGCACACACCGGAGGGCGGCACGGTCGAGTTGGCGCTCGGCGCTGACGAGAACGGCGCGTGGGCCCGCGTCGACGACACCGGCGTCGGCATCTCCGAAGCGGACCTGCCGCGGGTCTTCGATGTCGCGTACCGCGGCTCCAACGACCGGGTGCCGCGCGCGGATTCGTCGCTGCCCAGCGGTTCGGGTCTGGGCCTTGCGATCGCCGCCGGTTTGGTGCAGGCCCATCGCGGCACGTTGACGGCGCACAACCTGGCCACCGGCGCACGGTTCGAGGTGCGGCTGCCGCTGGCGGCGGACGATTAGACGCGTCGTCAGCGAGGCACAGGCACAGGCGCCCTGAAGATGCACGGAGGGCTGTATTTCTCCGCGGGTCACGACCCTCGAAGCAATATTGAGGCTTGCGCAAGCCTAGGAACTGCCAGGATGGATACATGCGACTCCAGATCGTGGGAAGGACGCTGCCGGGCCGCAATTGCGAGGCCAACGGCGACTTTCCGGGCTACGCCAACGTCCACGTCGGAGTGCAGCGCAAGAACACCCCCGGCGAGCTTCTGGAGCTGCACCCCGGCGATGCGACGCGGGCGACATGGACCCTCGACTGCACGATCGACGGCACCGATGTGCGCGGGCCCTACATCCAGGGCCGGCCGGGCGGCAGGTTCGTCTACCTCAGCTGGGGATCGATGCAAGACGACGGGCAACTGACCATGTTCAGGCGGGCGAAGCTGATGCTCGAGGATGTGCCCGCCGACGTCCTCTCCTCGGCGGCCCAGACCGGCCTGCTGATCGCGACCGTCGAGCTGACCGACGCCAAAGGTAATCCGGTATGTGCGCGCGTCCGGCCGCCGCAGATCCGATGGACCGCGGGGTGGGCGCCGGGTGCGTGCACTCTGCCTGCGAAGGAGCGCCCGCTGCGGGTGGCGGAGTTCGAGAATTTCCTCGGCTCGGTCACACGCTCACGCCGGCCCGCTCCCACCCGCCTGGATCTGGTGATTCCCCGCAATGCCGAAGCGACCGGGCGTGATCTCGCCGAACGGGAGACAGCCTGTTGCGCGTTCTTCGACTTCGAGTTCGAGCCAGCCGGAACAGATGTGGTGATGCACGTTCGCGTTCCGCCCGAGCACGTCGCGGTGCTCGACGCCCTCGAGGCGCTGGCCGCTAGTCCGGCAGCGAGTTGCTGAGCCGCTCCGTCGCCGCCACGTAGTCCTCGATGAATTCGCGCACCACCTCGCGGGCGGGCTTGACCTTGTTCATCAGCCCGACGCCCTGGCCGACGAAGTAGGTCGCCAACGCCTGCGCACCGGGATGCCCCTGCGACGCGAGCACGTCGACCCGGCGGATGATCGGCTCGGACAACATCGACTGCAGCGGCAACGGCAACGGCCGTTGGCCGCCCTCGCGCGGCAGCCACGCGTCGGTCCAATCCGAGACCAGCTGCCGCGCCGGCTTTCCCGTCCGGCCCGCCGAACGGATGGTGTCGCGCGACGTGGCAGCCAGCATTTTCTGCACGGTATGCGGCGCCGTCTCGGCCTCCTCGGTGGTCAGCCACACCGAGCCGGTCCAGGCCCCGTCGGCACCCATCGCCACGGCCGCGGCCATCTGCCTACCGGTGACGATCCCACCGGCCGCCAACACGGGGATCTTGCTGCCGATGGCCGCTAGGTCTTCCAGGACCTCGGGGATCAGCACCATCGTTGTCACCTCGCCGCAGTGGCCGCCGGCCTCGGTGCCCTGCGCGACGATCAGGTCCACCCGGGCCTGCACCTGCTTGACGGCGTGCTCCTTGGCGCCGACGAGCGCGGCGACGGGGACGCGGTGCTCCTTGCCCGCCTCGATCATGTAGTCCGGCGGAACCCCTAACGCGTTGGCGATCAACTTGATCGGATGACTCATCGCGACGTCGAGCAGGTCCTTGCCGGTGTCGCCGGATAAGAACGACGGGCCGATCCGCGGCGATTCCTCGGGCTCGATGTCGTGGGCGGCAAGCAGTTCGGCGATGAAACCGCGATAGCTCTCCGGAATCCGGTCAGCCAGCTCACCGCGGGAGAGCTTCTCGCCCTTGCCCTCGAACTTGGCGGGCACGATGAGGTCGAGGCCGTACGGCTTTGCGCCGACGTGCTCGTCGATCCACGACAGCTCCTGGTCCAGCTGCTGCGGGGTGAACGCCGTCGCGCCCAACACCCCGAAGCCGCCCGCGTTGGTCACCGCGGCGACAACGTCGCGGCAGTGACTGAACGCGAAGAGCGGGAAGTCGATACCGAACTGCTCACAGATCGCTGGTTTCACTCCACCAGTATCACTAAGTGAGACCTGTCTCCGACAGGAATCCCCTGATCTCGCCGAGCATCTGCCGCCCGTCGAGCAGCTCCACGTCGTTGTGGCCGGCACCCGGCACCAACAGCCATCGCTTGGGTTCGTTGGCCGCGTCGTAGAGGCGTCTGCTGAGCGTGGCAGGCACGATGTCGTCGCGATCCCCGGCGATGACGAGGACGGGCACTCTGATCGACACGATGCGCTCGATCGACGGATACCGGTCGAGCAGCAGCCGCCGCGCCGGCAGCCACGGGTAGTGCACCGCCGCCACATCGGCCAACGACGTGAACGGCGACCGCAACACCATCGCGGCCGGCGGCCGTTGCACCGCCAGTCCGACGGCCACTGCGGCGCCGAGAGATTCACCGAAGTACACGATCCGGTCGACGCCGGGCTGTGCGGCCAGCCACGCCTGTGCGGCTCGCGCGTCGGCGGCAAGACCGTCTTCCGAGGGTCGGCCCGGGTTGCCGCCATACCCGCGGTAGTCGAACAGCAACACCGACAGGCCCATCCTGTTCAGCGCCGCGGCCAACTCGGCGCGCATCGACCGGTCGCCGCCGTTGCCGTTGCACACCAGCACCGCGGGACCAGCCCCGGCGACCGGGAAATACCAAGCGCCCAACCGGATTCCGTCGTCGGTCCCCAGGACGATGTCTCGGCCAGTCGGCAACACCGTCGCGGCAGACGGCACCGGCCCCGGTGAAGGAAAGTAGATCAACCGGCGCTGCTGCGACCACATCAGCGCAACCAGACCCGACGCCACGAGTGCGACGATAACGACCACACACGCCGCCCGGCGCATCTAGCCCCGCAATGGTGCGAATGCGAACTCGCGCAACCCGTCGCGTGGGTCGACGGCAGCTTGAAATCCGAGCAGCCCAGACGCCTTTGCGGGGTCGGCGACGAGGTGGCGGACGTCGCCGCTGCGGTACTGGCCGGTGATCACCGCAGGTGCGTCGCCGCGGGCGTCACACAGCTCGGCGGCCACCTCCATGATCGAGATCGGCCGGCCAGAGCAGACGTTGACGGCGTTGAATCCCTCGAGCGCCGCGTCGACGGCCGCCACGTTGGCCGCCGCGACGTCGTCGACGTGGATGAAGTCACGCATCTGCCTGCCGTCCTCGAAAACCCTTGGCACATCGCCAGCTTCGAGCTCCGAGCGGAAGATGGCCGCCACCCCGGAGTACGGGGTGTCACGCGGCATGTGCGGGCCGTAGACGTTGTGATACCGCAGCGCGAGCACCGAACCGCCCGTCGACTCGGCCCACGCCTGCGCGTAATGCTCCTGGGCGGTCTTGCTGGCCGCGTACAGACTCCGGGGCCGAAGCGGCGCATCCTCACCGACCAATCGCCACTGCACCGGCACGCCACACACGGGGCAGCGATGGTCGTAAACGCCGGCGTCCAGGTCGGCGCGGGTGCGCGGCAGCGGGTCGACGCCCCCGTGCTCGGGGCAGTCGTAGCGGCCCTGTCCGTACACCACCATCGACGACGCCAGCACCAGCCGTTCGCAGCCTG
>DATFCF010000245.1:0-9291 GCA_035253445.1 Mycobacterium sp. | reverse complement strand
AAACGACCGCCAAGCAGCGGCAATCATGGTTATGGGAAGGCATCTCAACGTATTTGCCGTCGTAGGCCTGCGGGTCGACCGTCAGCAGCCGGCAGAACGAACACGCATCCGGCAGGGCGTCGCGGTGCCACGGCACACCTTCCAGCTTCGCTGAGGCGACCACCACGTTGCGCGAACCGTCGAACACCATCCGCTGAAACGCGCCGATGAACCGGTCCGCCGGCGATGATTCCCCTGTCTGGTTGAAAGCCCAGGACAGGGTGTAGTTGACGCGGCCTTCCTGCACCCTCGAGTCGTCGACCGGCACGAACGATGAGGCGTCGTCGAGGTCTGCGTACCAGGCGGCGGTGCTGACGGCGGCCAGGTCGATGATCGGCAGCACCACATGCGGGACCGCCTCGGCGAGCTGGGCCTGGTTGTAGGTGTCGAACAGGTTAGACAGCGTGCGCTGGCCGCGCCGGGTCAGGGTGACCAGCTGGCGGCGCAGGGCGTCGGCTTGAGAGCGAGTCGTCAATGCGGGCCTCCCGGCGCTGCAGTTTGTTCTTCGGGACCAGATCCCAGTTGATCAGCTTGTCGTACAGCCAGGCGCCGCAGTCGCGGCAGAACACCATCGCTGGCTGCACCTTCTTGAACTCGGAGCCCCGCCAAATGTTCTGCTGCGGCGCCACCTCATGATGCAGGTGCCTGCATTCTTTCGGCATCAGTCCCTCGCTGGTCGACGGTTATTCGCTGGCGGGTTGCCGGACGCCGCCTTGCGCACAGCGCCGGTGCCCGGCTGCCCGGTCTGCGCGCCCGGGCCGGACGCCCCGGCCTGCGCGCGTATCTTGGCCTGCGCCTCGGTCTGCTGCATCTGCATGTCGTGCTGCTTCATCTGCTCCGCGGTCTGCTCAGCCTGACGCTTCCGCCAATCCAGCTCCAGCTGATCCTGGTCACGCGGCGAAATTCCCAGCCGTGTCCACGTCACCCTCGAGCGCGGCGGCAGCACTTCAGCGGCCACCAGCTTCTGCGTCTCGTCGGCGGCGGCGGCCCGCGTCGGGGTGGCCGGGTTGCGGAACTCCGGCTGGATCGCCCGCACATCGTCCAGCGACAGCCCGGTGCCCTTGTTGACCAGCAACGCCAGCACGGCGGCCTCTTTCCAGCCCTGCCGGTAGGACTGCACGCGGCGCTCGGCGCGGCGGATCAGCCGGTACTCGCCTTTGATGATGGCGTCCGCCGACGTCGGATTGTCGGTGATGAACCCCAGCATCGACGCGGGGATACCGGACGCGGCCGCCACCTGAATGCTGTACGCCTTCACCTGCTCGATGTACGGCGTCGGCGGCGCCGGGGAGAACTGCACCACCTGCGGGCGCACCGTCTGCCCGGGCCCCAGGTTGTCGGTCTGCGGCGGGATCACGTTCATGTGACCCATCAGCAGTGACCAGCCGCGGCGCGCTTTCTCCTCTTTCGATAGGTTCTCGTCGAGGCCGACCGATTCGGGGTACACGTCCAGCGCGGTGCGCATCGGGGTGGTGTAGAACTCCCGGTTCACCTCCATACCCAGCATCGTCCGGATAGCGGCGTCGGTGTAATACCTGATGGCCCTTGTGATTTCGGAGCGGCCCTTGATGTCGGAAGCCCGGTCCCGGTTGATCAGCCGCGTCATCAGCGGGCGACCCAGGTTGTGCCGGTCGGTTCCGACGATCTCAAGGTTGGAGCGGCGCGGGTTGGCGGGGTCCAGCGCCCACTTCACCGTCTTGTCCGGAAGATACAGCGACTGCAGCACCACCTTGTTCGCCTTGTCGTAGGTCTGCGACAGGCCGGCAGCGGCGCGGCGCTTGCGGTAATCCCAGATCACCGTCGCGCTCGACGGCGACTCAGCCATGATCAGGATCTCCGGCTCACCAGCGTCAGTGTCGCCTTTGCCGACCGAGATGAACGAGGTACCGGTGATCAACGCATCCGACGTCGCCCGGGACGCTTCAACGTCCAGCGCGTTGTCCTCGAACCACTTGTCCAGTCCCATCAGGTCACCGGTGGAGGTGAACCCCATCAGGTCGATGCGTTCCTCGAGGACGTCGACGATCGTTTCCGGCCAGCCGCAGCACACCTCGATGTCGGGCAGCTGCGGGGGGATCGCGATCTCCAGATCCTTGATCCTCTGCCGCATCTCGTAGTATTCGTTCTTCACCAGGTTGACGCGTTTGGCCCACGTCAGCTGCCGCTTGAGGGCGCCGAGCAGCGCCTCCTCCTCCTCCGTCAAGTTGTCGGGGGTGGGTTCAGCGTCCGGCGGCACCTGCACCACGGTGCGGAAGAACGCCGAATCAACACCGATGACCGGAACAGTCATGCTGCAGCCCTCCGCTTGTGATAGCTCTTACGGGCAAGTTCACGCCTGCAAATCAGACAGCCCATCGGCTTTCCTCGCAGAAAGTAGGTGTTCTCATCGGCTGGGTGGCCTTTGACGCACTCTATTCGACGTTCGCCGCTGTAATGGCCACCTCGCCTGACGTTTTCGCCTCGCGTAACCGGCTCCATATGGTCGGGATTGGCGCATGACTTGTTCAGACAGATCTCCAGATGATCGATATCCAAACCATCGGGAATTGCCTCGACAAGGGTTTCGTAGGCGAGCCGATGAGTGTACTGCCGCTTGCCGTTGATGTAGATCCGGCCGTACCCAGCAGGCAGTTTCGAGCCCATCCAATTCCAGCAATCGGTCACCGGATCGACTTCGATCTGGTCCCAGAATTTCTGAGGCAGGCGAGGATCCCCGATTACGAAACTCATATGATCACCGCCTTGGCAACCTTCCGACGCCGAGCAAACCCCTTCGAGAGAGCATCGAGGCGTGCCGTCCAGGCCATAATCCCAGCGTAAGCCGCATCAATTTTATCCCAGGATTCAGGAAAGGCTTTGTACACGAGGTAACCGCTCGCCACCTTGCGTCGGCGAGCGTTCAGGAAATGCCTCGTCATTGCGTCGCTGCCGTCGTGGGAGAACTCGCCGATGTCGTCTGGCTCAGGCTGTCGCCCTTCACGTAGTGCTATGTCGTATCGCGACCATGCCTGCGCCGAGCCCACAACGGCTACTCGCGTACGTTCGACGTACTTGTGAACTTGCGCGGTTTTCCCTGCTGGCCACACCATGATCGGGTGATCACCAGAAGCCCGTAACCACAGTCGATGCCCGAATTGCGCTTCCCACTTCGACAAAAATTCGGTCCATCCGTTGGGGTCGGCGTACATGCCGATGACGCGCCACCGTTCGAACGCTGTGCGCACCGCGTTGTCGATGAGGAACGTCGGCGGGGTCCAGCCCTTGCCGTCGCGGCCGTGCGGCTGCTCCCACACCCCGATCTGAAACATGTGCCCGGTGGAGACGTGCACACCGATCAGGGCGGTCGCGTCCGCTTTGCCCCGCGCGCGGCCCTGCGACCCGTCGAAACCCAACGTGATCGCTTCACCGTCGGCGGGCAGCCCACGCTCCGGGCGGTGGCACGCTTTCCACTGCGGGGAGGTCAGCCACGCGTCGGAGTGGTGCGTGATCTGGTTCAGGAAGTCTGAGCGGGACCGTTGAATGTCCTGCGCGGGGTCGTAGATCACCGAGATCAGGCGATCCAGGTCCATGTGGCCGGGCGGGCAGGCCGGGGTGTGAATCACGCAGCCACCTTTGTGGCCCGACGCGTCACCGTAGGCCTGCCGCAGCCCTTCGATGAGGCTTTTACGGTCGTCCAGCTCGAGCAGCGGAGGCGACTCCCGGTGATCCCACAGCAGGCTCTCGTCCTGCGCGCGGCCCTCTTTGATCATCTCCGCGAAATGCGCCGACCGTTCAGCCACGCTGTCGTCGCCGGGGAAGAACGCGTTCGGCGACTCCAGCACAGTGCCGCCCACCTTGGCGGCGTTGGAGCGCATCACGTCGGCGAGGTGGTGGCCGCCGTTGGCTTCCACCCATTCCTCGGTGTTGTGGGTGAGGTGGCCGCCGACACCGCAAGCGAACAGGTGATCGTCGGAGGCAACCGCGATGCAGCGCACCGGCACCCGGTCGACTGGCTCGATGGAGGTGATGGTTACCCAGTCGGGGCCGCGGCGATGCTGCCGCACACGGAAACGTTTCCGCGGTATTCTGAACGGCACTAGGCCAGTGCGCGGAGTGAAATCCACTCGATATTTGCCACCGCCGGTGTAGCGGTCATCAGTTACCCATTTGGCGCCGCTAGTCACCTGCCCGACAGAGCGCAGCAGGCGTACCAGTCCTTCGGCGAGCCGAAGGTTGGTGTTGATGAATGTGCAGGCGCCCGTCTTGGTGGCGTGACCGTCGGCGTCCATTAGCCCCTGAATCAGTGCGTGTCGCTGATCAATGGAGCCTGCGAAATAGTCTTCGGGAATGTGTTTGTCGCGGTAGCACCCCAACGATTGAATGGCCTTTGCCGGTTCGGGTCGTTCGCTGCATCCGAAGCCCCGCGCCCTGGTGAAGGTGAGGTTGACGGCGCCGCCGTAGCGGCGTGGCCAGCTTTCGACCCCCACCTCGGCGAGCCCTTCCTGAAGGGCGGGAAGGTCGTTTTCGCTGACAGTGATCTCGCATTTCCCTCGGGTGCCGTCGCCCAGCCACAGTCCCAGCAGGTACGGATGGGCGGGTAGGTCGGCCTCAGGTAGGGGCTGCGGCGGCGCTGCGGGGATGCGGTACTGGTAGCCGTCCATCATCTCGACGGTGGTGCGTGTACGAGCGTGATGGCGGGCGGGCCAACCGGCCCGCTTGGAGTGCCAGGGATGCTCAGCGGAAGCGACGACCGACGTCCCGTCTTCGAACGTCAGTCGGTAACAGTCACGGTCATAAGCAATGGGCTTGGCCGCGGTTATCTGAACAGGGCCGCCGGATCCGTACACCCAGTCGCCCTGTTCGAGTTCGCCCATTTCCCGCCAGCCGTCGGGAGTGGGGATAGGAGTATCCACCGCCAGCGGTTGGTCCATGACGGCAAACATGGCGCGGGCACCCTTCACCGACCGCGCTGAGCTCGCGACCTTGTCGATGCGGCCGCGGGGCAGGTCGATGAACGTCGACATCGGGTTCAGGCCGGGTAGATAGTCATGCACCGGCGCTTCCTCGCGCAGCATCTCGGTCAGCGACAGCCAGGTGTTCTGCACCTGCTTCTCTGAGACGGCGGCGATGTGCACCAGCGGGGTCCGCACATCCGACCACGGCCGTGCGACGGGGCGGCCTTCGTCGTTCCAGTGGCTGAAACGGACAGGGCCGATCGCCTCCAAAGCTGCCAGGGCGGCGAGCAGCGGCGATTTGCCCCATCCGCGGGCCCGTGAGAGGACGCCGCGCGCGTACCGGCGGCGCCCCTCCCGGTTGAGGCTGTACCACTTCAGGATGAACTCGGCTTGATCGCGGTACAGCACGAACGGCTCGTAATCCACCCGGTCGGGCATCGCCAGGTTGTTGGTGATCCAGTCGATCGCGGCATACCCCAGCGTGGGGATCTCGTCGCGGACGAGCGGCTTGAAATGGTTGGTCACACGCTACCGCGGGCCGGTGTTCTGGCCGCCCGGCGGAACATCGGACGCACCCTGGCGGCGCAGCGGCTCATCCGGGGTTTCCTGGTTCTTCGTCGACGCACCCGACTCCGACCCCGAACTCTTGGAGCTGTCGCTGTGCCCGTCGAGGTACTTCTTCAGCTGCTCCTTGGCGGTGTCCTCGCCTTTGACCCACGCGCCGCGCTTGACGACCTGCCCGCCTTCGTCGAACGCGATGAACTGGAACGCTTCGTCGGTGCCGCGGTCACTTGACGGCGGTCGCCGGCGGACACGTCCCTTGAGTTTGCCTGCTGACATGGTGCTGCCCTTTCTGTTACACCGCGGTGAGCGGCCCGAACTTCTGCATCGACTGGCTTCCGTCCGGTGGAGGCTTGGAGCTTCGGCGTCGCTCTTCAGCTTCGTCGGCCGCCACGATCTGGATGCGCAGCTTCAGCAAATCATCGGGGTCGATGCCGTATTTCGCGAACCTCAGCCTGGCTTCGGCCGCCCACTTGGGTTCCGACCACGACGCGTCGTCGAGCGCGACTGCGCGTGCCAGCATGTCCCACTGGGCGGCCTGCAGGCCTTTGGCGATGGTGGGAAACTCCCCCAGGTGCTCCCACAGATCCATCGATTGCGGCAGCCACGACTCGTTGGTCATGGGGTTGCGGTTGCCGATCAGCTCCCATAGGTCCGGTTGCGGTACAGCCTCTGCGATGAGGGTGCGCATACCGGCGCGGCGATCCGCCGCTGCTCCTGCGCGGCCGTGTGAGTGTCCGGCCAGCTGGTCGGCGGGTTTGGGTTTACGGGGCATTGAGTTGTCCTCACTGGGAGTCGAGATCGAATCTCTTGTGACACGACACGCACCTTGGTTCGTAGTCGTTAGGGTCAAGGCTATAGCGATACCCTCGAACGTCGACGATCTCGTTAATTGCCTGATGGTTGTATGACCAGTGTCGGGCAGGTTCTCCGCAGTCGATGCATTGATGGTCAGAGATTCGACCGCGCGCTCTGTATACCCGTTGATGCATAGTTCCGTAGGTGGCGTTTTCGCCAGTCCATGACCAATGTTGATCGCCGCGAGGGAAGACCCGTTGCCGGTGTGGAATCACGACGTTGAGGTCGCCGTGCCTTTTCATGCGAGCAGCGTGCTTGTCGCAAAGCCCACTGGGCCCAGCGTCCAATTGAAGGCATCCATCGGCGATGCACTGTTCACGTCGAGGTCTCTGCGGTCGTTTGCATTCAAGGGTTCCGTTACGCCGTAGCCGGTAGTAATGCTTCTCGCAGTAGAATTTGCGACGCCTAGTTGGGGTGCCGCATCCCTCCACGGTGCATATCACCGCTTGAGCCCGGGGTGCCTCTCCGGCTGCAGCTTCCAGGAATTTTTGGCTTTGGTCGCCTGCTGCTGCGTGATCCACGAATGACAATTATGGCACAACAGACTCAGGTTGCTTTCCGCGTTGAGCAGCTCGCGCGGCCCTTCCCACTCGCCGACGCCGATCACATGGTGGTATTCGAGGTGTTCGTCGCGCAGGCAGCCAGGGCGTTGGGCTTCGCAGACGCCGTCGGCGCGGTGGTATACGGCGCGTTTCACAGCGACCGGGATGTACTCTTTGCGGCGGCCGTCTTCCCACGCCATGGATGTGAGGGTAGCGGAGGGTGGAGTTGCGAGCCCCTAGGTATCGAGCTTCCCGCCTACATGATGGAGAACTGGCCGATCCACGACTCCGGCACCCCCACCTGGTGCGCGACCCGCGGCTCGAGCTGCGGCTGGTGATAGCGATGCACCGCGACCGGCGCCAGGTCGGCATGGTCGACCAGCGACGGGTTGGTGTATGCCACCGGCAACGAGTTAGCGAGCAGCCACTCACTAATCGCTTCGTCGATCGGCTTACGCGCAGGCGACTCGATCGCCTCCCGCACCCTGGCGAGCATGCCCATCACCAGTTCGGTACGCACACACACCGCCACACAATGCAGCAGATGACTAGCGACGATCCACGGCCTCCCAGCCGCCACCGCGCGAGTGATGCGTCGCTGCCACTGCACCGGACGGCCGCGGCCCAGATACAGGCTGACGACCGGCGCCGGCGAATAGTACAACGCCTGACCCAGGTGGTAGCCGAGCTGCCGGATGGGGGCGGCGTCATCCTCGAGGACCATGCACCACGGAGCGTCCGTCGCGGCCGCGATCGACTCCCACGCCCGCAGATGGTTGTAGTCGCAGCCCAAAGAGCCGTCATCAAGGAACATGCCGGTCTGAAAATAGTCGCTGACCTCGCGGTGCAGCAGATTAGCGCGGGCCCGCCGCGCCTCGTGCGCGACGATACCGGCCACAACCTCAGGCATCGGCAGCCTTCCGGATCATGCACAGATTCGGCCAGAACGCCACATGATCGACCGGATAACCCAACAGGTATTGCGTCGGATAGAGCCCCCGGTTCACCTCGTCAGCCAGCCTCTGACAGAACTGCATCGCCGTCCACCGCTGCGGCCCCACCGGCGGCTGATCCGGATCCTGGCTCGCCTCGCTGCGCCCATAATTGACGGGATCGTAACTGGTCTGCAGATCCTCCACGAAATACAGCCCACCCGGCCGCAGATGCCGGTAAAGGATCTGGAAACTAGCGATCGTCTTCGACGAAATGTGGGAGGCGTCGTCGATGATCACGTCGAACCCGCCGAACCGGTCAGCTATCAGACCGAGCTCACGCACATCAGCCTGGTCCGCAACGTAAATGTGGGTGCCGTCCACCTGGATGCCGCGATCGTGTTTGTCGACGCCGATGATGGTGGCGTGCGGCAGATACTCCCGCCACATCCTCAGCGACTCGCCCTCCCACACACCCAGCTCGAGCAGCGTGATAGCGCGACGCCGGTCCAGGTAACGTTCGTAGATCTTCGTGTAGTGGTGGGCGAGGCTGGACTTGTCTGTGCCGTGGCGGATGGCCAGATCATCCAGTGTGGGCATTGCGCCTCTCCCATGCCCTGAACCTTCGGTCGGCGGCCATCCGGTGGCGACCGTATTTGCGGTTGAAGATGTCAATCTGCTTCCACGTCAACTCATCTGGGGCGGGCTGATGTTTCAGCGTGGCCGACTGCAGATGTTCTACCACAGAGTCGACCACCAGCATCGGCTCGACACCGACCAGCTTCAACTGCTCGATCACCACATCGTCGGAGCACCAGAACGACACGCAGTCATCCAGGCCGCCGATCTGCTGCCACAGTTCGCGGCGCATCATGAAACACCAGCCCGACAGGTGCCGCGCCGTGTACGTGCCGGTCGTGTTCTCCAGAATCTCGGCTTGGCGCGGGTCCAGGGGGCATTTCGGTGACACGACAGGATGGTCGGCGGCCAAAAGCTGATGTAGCCAGCCGTCGTGGAAGACGAGATCGTTGTTGGCGAACAGGATCCACTCGGCGTCGCCCAGCGCGGCGCCGCGGTTGCAGAACCGGTTGTAGTTGAACTCTCCCGGGCATCTGACGGTCGTCGCGAACCGATACGAGTGGGCCTGCTGCTCCATCACGACCACGTTGATCGGCAAGCTGTTGGCGCCGGCGATGCACGATTTGATGGTGTCCTGCGTCATCTGCGCCAAACCTGGCCGGTCAGCATTGGACAGAATGACCACATCAACCAGCGGCCGCTGCTTACGCACCCGCATGCGGCCCCGTTTGTGCTGCTGCGTTTCGGTGGTGACGTCGGAGTAGTCGTAGTGGTACAGCACCCGGCCGATCGCGTGCTCAGTTTTGAGCAGCGGCCGCAGCAGCTTCGAGTAGCCGGAGTCCTCCC
>DATFCF010000244.1:0-2380 GCA_035253445.1 Mycobacterium sp. | reverse complement strand
CCGCAACTCGTGGGAGACGGCGTCCACCGGCGCGAAGAAGAAGACGACCCTCAAGCTCGAGGATGCCACGGCGGGCTCGCTTTTCTCCGCCCTCAACGTCTCGCTCAACGGAACCTCGCAGGTCAATGACGGGCCCGTGGCCACCAATTCGGTCAGCCTGCTCCCGAACTACTTCGCGGGCCAGCAGATCGCGTCGCCGGGCAACTTCCAGCAATCCTCGGTCAGCGTCGACCCGCTGGGCCAGTGGAGCTTCACGACCGACCCGGACCTGACCGGCGCCACCCACGTCTTCCGCGACGATCTCGGCCGCCTGCGCTTCTGGCGCGCCAATCCGGACATGAGCGACGGCACGAGCCAGGGCTTCCGTTATGCGAAGTACGACTCCATCGGCCGCATCACGGAGACCGGCGTTCTGCTCAACGTCGCGGAGGCGAACCTCGCCGCCTACGCAGCCTGGGCCCGCGATGTCGATCTCGACACCGAGCTCAACGCCGGGAACAGCTGTGCGGTGCACCGCTTCACCTACGATGTCGATCCGATCACGGGCACCAACGTCGCATATTCGCAATCGCGCGGCCGCGTGACCGGAAGCACCTATTTCCCGACTCTCGTCGCCGACATGCCGACGGCCTGTCCGGGTCGCGGCGACACGGATCCCGTCAACCGGACCTATGCCCAGTTCGACGATCTCGGCCGGACGACGGCCCAGACCGACGTTCGGCCGGGCTCGGCCGGAAGCGTCATGCGCTCGACGGCATTCGCGTGGAACGTCGGAGGGATGGCGCCGACGCTCACCTATCCCGACATGGACCAGACGGCGCTCTTCGTGACGACGGGACAGTCGAGCCTGACGAGCTGGCCGACTGTCCTGGGCTCGGCGGTTCGTTCCTGCGACGGCGCCGACTGCTCTGGCACCGTCTATACCGATCTCGTCGCCTTCGACTGGCTCGGCATGGCGCTGACCGCCCAGGCATCGAACGGCATTGCCCAGACGATCTCCTACGACCTGCGGGGTAGTGCCCTGAGCGCGGTCACCCAGAAGGACGGCGCGACGTTGATGCAGGAGACCCTGCGCAGCATGCAGAGTGCCGACAACGATAATCCGTGTCCCGGCAATGCCGCGACGCCGAACTTCGCCGGCGGACTCCTGATCGGTAGGCAACTTGGTGGCGATGGCCTGCCGAGCCAGGACCAGGGGATCTGGAGCTGCTACGGCTATGACGGCGCTGGCCGTCTGGTCGAGACCGACAACTACCTCGCCGACGGCCAGAGCTGGACGGGGCAGGGAAGGTCTGTGTACGCCTACGATCCCAACGGCAACCTGACGTCGGCCGCCATCGGAGTTTCGAGCCCGGCGGCGAAGCAGGGCGCGCTCCGCATCAAGCCGTCGGTGCTGACGCCGGCCGGCGCTGCGGGGACGGCAGCGAAGCCGGCCCTGGGTTCGCTTGCCAGGACCGCACCCGATGTCGGCGCCGCGACAGCCATGTCCTATGTGCGCTCGGGCAACGACCAGATCGCCCAGGCGACGCTGGCTTCTGGGAACCAGGTGGAGCTCGCCTACGATCCGACCTACGGCGATGTCATGTCGGTTGCGAGCTCGGTCGCGGGCCATGCCATGGCCATCTCCCGCGATCCGCAGACCCGCAAGGTCGTGAACGAGACGATCGCCAGCCAGAGCACCAACGCCGCCGTGCTGGCCGTCGACATGGCCTATGACGGATTGGGTCGTCGCACTGGCCGCACCGTCAGCAATCCCGCGACCTCGGAGACTTCGACGACCGATTACTGGTACGGCTCGGGCATCGATCCGCTGGTCATCGTTCGCGACGGCGTCTCCTATCGCGTCATCCAGGGCATCCTCATCGAGCAGCGTCAGGGCGATGCCGAACCGGTGGCGCAGTACTTCGTCTTCAACGATCACCTGGGGTCGGTGCGCATGGTGACCGATGCCGATGGCGCGGTCGTCGAGAGCATCGGCTATGATGGGGATTGGGGGCTGACGCGCATCGCCGGTCAGGCTTCACCGTCGAGCTACGATGCCATGACCGCCTTCTGGCGCTTCCAGGGCAAGGAGCAGGAGACCTTCCCGCTCTCGCGCCTCGGCATCGACGACACCGCGCTCGCCGCCTGGCTCGACGACATGCAGCTCTATCATTTCCACTACCGGGAATACGGGGCGGGGCTCGGCGCATTCCTCGCGATCGATCCCGCCGGCCAGGACAGCTCGCCCTACATGGCCTTCGGCGGCAATCCCGCCAACGCCGTCGACCCCGACGGCGGATGGTGGCGGCCCGTGTTGCTTCAGTTTCTGTTCTGCGTGTACTGGGGGGCGTTCTGGGCCATTGCAGTAGACCAGTTTGGCGAAAGCGACAGTATAGGA
>DATFCF010000243.1:0-7142 GCA_035253445.1 Mycobacterium sp. | reverse complement strand
TGTGGCCGGATATATTCCGGTAACACTTCCTTGTGGTTGCCGGTTTGCCAATTGACCACTTCGGCAATCCCGTAGGGCATGGTCGCCGCGACGAATCGATGGGCTCTGCCCGGAATCGGCTTGGTGACCGCACCGCTGCGCATCGCCGCTGCGACAACACGCATGGCGGTCGGTACCGGTGAGACGATCGCCGGCATGGCCGTCGAGGCGCTCGGCGGCCCACCCAGGCGGCGGTGTAGCAGCAACGGCCCGCGACACTGGATCGAGGTCCGCGGGCTCGACACCGACGACGGGGCCGCGATCGGCGCCGACGTGCTCGCGGCACTGCGTTCTACACCCGGGGTACACAAGGTGTCGCTGAACACCTCGGTCGCCCGGGCGGTGGTGACCGTCGACGACGACGGGCCAACGTCGGCACAGCTGTGCGACGTCGTCGCCGAAGCCGAAGCCGAATCCGAACGAGCATCGACGCCTTCGGAGTCCCGGCCAAAGCCTGCGAGCCTGCCCGGCGACGACGCGGTTCTGGTCGCGCGAACGGCTGCCGCTGCCGTCGCCGCGGCCGGGTTCGGGCTCGCGGTCACCGGCAGCCTACTTCGGCTGCGACGCCTCTCCGAGACAATCGCGGTGCCGCCGACGTTGCTTGACCACATCCCGGCGGTGCGGACCCAGGTCGAGCAGCGACTCGGGCCCGACGGAGCGGATTTCATGTTCGCGCTGGTGAATTCGGCCGTAGCCGCGCTGACCGCATCGCCGACGTCCGCGGCCGCCGAGGCCGCCACCCGGGCCATGCTGGCCGCGGAGGCCTGGAATGTGCGCCGCGGCTGGGACCGGCACGAACCCGACCTCGCACGCCATCCCAGTAACGCCGACCCCATGGGCCATGACCTGTCGGCCGGTGGTTCGGAAACATATGCCAACCGCTCCGGCCTGGCCGGGCTGGGCGCCGCGGCGATGCTCGGCATCCTGGCCACGAACGGGCGTACGGCCGGCCTGGCCGCGCTGGTCGCTGCGCCGAAGCCGGTCCGGACCACCCGGGAAGCGTTCGGATGCGCGCTCACCCGTGGCCTTACCGATCAGCACGGCGCACTGGTTTTGCGCCCGCGCGCGCTTCGCAGGCTTGACAGGATCGACACCGTTGTCATCGACCCACGCGCGCTCTATACCGAAGATCTGACCGTCAGCCGGGTGCACGGCGTGCAGAACTCCCAACGCACCCGCGCATGGGAGGCCGCGCGCGCCGCACTCAACGACGGAAACCTCTCCCCCGGTTGGCATCTGCTGTCGACCATTCCGAACGCAGGCGACGTCGGGGAGGCGCTGATCAGCCCGGTGCGCGATCCGTTCGCGGCGGCTTTCGTCGCCGAGGCCAGGCACGCCGGTCGGGCGGTGGTATCGCTCAGCGACGATGGATTGCGTTCGTTGGCACAAGGTTTCGATCATCTTCATCCGGTCGACGGCTCGACCGACGACGCGCTGGCCGATGCCGTGGAGACGCTGCGCGCCGACGGCGCCACTGTCGCGCTGTTCACGACGCCCGACATGCAAGCTGCCCACAGCGCCGATATGACCGTCGGCGTACTGCGCGAGGAGAATCCACCGCCATGGGGTGCCGACGTGTTCGTCCCCGACCTGATCGGCGCATGGCGTGTGCTGCGCGCCCTTCCGGCAGCGCGCACGGTCAAGAACCGCGGCATCGAACTGTCCGCATCCAGTTCGGTGATCGGTGCACTGATGCTGATACCCGGCGTCCCCGGCAGCGGCCCGGCATCGGTCAACACAGGCGCGATCGCGGGTCTGTGGACCGGATACTCCGCCGGCGCCAAGGTTTTCCGGGACAACGAGCCCACCCCCGAACCGGCGCACGACTGGCATGCCCTGCCCGTCGAAGAGGTGCAACGGCTGCTGCCTCGGCCGGCCGAAGAACCCACGCCGGTACCGCGACGCAGAGTTGAAACGTTCGCTGCGTCACCACCGATTCGGCTGGTGGGCGATGCTGCGGCCGGCTCGTGGCGAGCGGGTAAGGATTTCGTCGGCGAGATGCGTACCAACCTGGCCGATCCGATCACGCCCATTCTGGCCACGGGCGCACTGGCCAGCGCGATGCTCGGGTCCCCGCTGGACGCGGCCCTGGTCGGAGGAGTGCTGTTGGCCAACGCCGCGCTCTCGGCCGAGCAACAGTTGCACGCAGAACGCGTGCTGCGCCGGCTGCTCGCGGTGCAGGATCCGCTGGCACGCAGATGCGTGGGACCGCTTCACGCCCAGCGGTATGACGAGGTGGCCGCCAACAGGTTGTGTGTCGGCGACATCATCGAGGTCCGGTCCGGCGAGGTGATTCCGGCCGACGCCCGGTTGATCGAAGTCGCGAACGTCGAAGTCGACGAATCTTCTCTGACCGGCGAATCCCTGCCGGTGGCCAAGAGCACCGAAGCCACCCCCGGCGCCCCGCTTGCCGAGCGCGCCTGCATGCTCTACGCCGGCACCACGATGGTCGCCGGATCGGCTGTGGCCGTAGTCACCGCGGTGGGGCGCGGCTCGGAGATGCGCCGCGCAATGGCAATGGCCCCACATAAACCGCGCGCGATCGGTCTGCAAAGTCAGCTGCGCCGGATCACCGGACGCGCCTTGCCGTGGAGCCTCGGTGGTGGCGCTCTTGTCGGACTACTCAGCGCGGTGCGCCGAACGCCGCTGCGCCAGTCAGCTGCCAGCGCGGTGTCCATCATCGTCGCCGCGGTGCCGGAGGGCTTGCCGTTGGTGGCGACGCTGGCCCAGCTCGCGGCTGCCCGAAAACTCAGCGGGCAGTCCGTGTTGATCCGCAACCCGCACTCGGTCGAGGCGCTCGCCCGGCTGAACGTGGTGTGCTTCGACAAGACCGGCACGCTCAGCCAGAACCGCCTGCAGGTCCGGTCGGTGCACCCGCTGACCGGCTACACCGCCGACGATGTGCTGAACAAGGCCGCCCGCACGACCTTCACCATCGACGGCCGGCGCGCAGAACATGCCACCGACGACGCGGTTTTCCAGGCCGCCGAGGCCGAATCCCTCGCCCCCACAGCCGATTTCGACGCTGTGCTGCCCTTCCAGTCTGGCCGGCCGTTCGCGGCGTCACTGCAGGGCAACACGGTGACGATCAAGGGCGCACCCGAGGTGATCTCGTCGGCGCTGACCGACGACCATCGGGAGCTGGCAACCCAGATCGATGAGATGACCGCGAACGGGTTGCGGGTGCTTGCGGTCGCCGAACGCCGGCTGACGTCGAACCAGGTCGCGGGGGCCGTATCCGATTCCGCCTCCTTCGAAGAGTGCTGCCGCGGTGGGCTGACGCCGGTGGGCCTGATCGGGCTGGCGGACACGCCGCGGGAGAGCGCCGAAACGCTGTTGAAGGAGCTGGGCAATCGCAGCATCGGCGTGCGGTTGATCACCGGGGACCATCCGGTTACCGCCGCCGTGATGGCCGCTGAACTGGGTGTCGACGTGACGCGCGATCAGGTGATGACCGGCAGCGAGTGGGAACTGCTATCGGCGGAGGAACGTGCCGAGGCGGTCACCAACCGGCGCGTGTTCGCCCGCATGTCACCCGAGCACAAGATCGCCGTCGTGCATACGCTCGAGCGGATCGGCATGGTCACCGCGATGGTCGGCGACGGTGCCAACGACGCAGCCGCGATCCGGGCCGCAAGCGTCGGGATCGGGGTGGCCGCCGCGGGCAGCGATCCGGCCCGCATCGCCGCCGACGTGATGCTGCTCGACGGCCGCATCGAGGCGCTCATCGACGCGCTCGACGAGGGTCACCAACTGTGGCGCCGCGTGCAATCGGCGGTGTCGGTGCTGCTGGGCGGCAATGCCGGTGAGGTCGCGTTTGCGATTGTCACCAGCCTGTTGACCGGACGTTCCGTCCTCAATGCGCGCCAGATGTTGCTGGTGAACATGCTCACCGATGCGTTGCCCGCCGCGGCGCTGGCCGTCAGTCCGCAGATCGGCTCCGATGCGGCCGACCGTGACGAGGCGGCGATGTGGCGAGCGATCGGCGCTCGCGGTGCGGCCACCACGGCGGGCGCGACGCTGGCGTGGCTATTGGCCAGCACGGTGCCGGGCACTGCGCGGCGCACCGCGACGATCTCGTTGATCGGCCTGGTGAGTACGCAGATGATGCAGACATTGACCGACTCGCACGGTCCCCTTGTCGTTGTTACGACCGCGGGATCGTTCGCCGTGATGATGGGCGTGGTGAGCACGCCCGGACTCAGCCAGCTGTTCGGCTGCACACCGATCGGGCCGTTTGGATGGGGGCAGGCCTTCTTCGCAGCGGCGGCGGCCAGCGTGGTGTCGGCGGCCGCTCCCCGCGCGCTGGAGCGTGTGGTCGAAGTCCTACGGTCAGTCGTCGTCGATGACGACGATGCCGGCACGCACGAGCACCGCGTAAACGTCGCAGAGCGGCGGGGTCAGCAGCCGGACCGCGCCGCCGAGCAACGCATCCTGTCCGAGACCACTAAGCAGGTTCCCCATGACCCCGGAAGCTAGGCCGCGCAAGCAGCAGAACCGTGAGCGACACGCCACGGGCAGGCCAACGAAAGATGACGCGCAGGTGTCGCACTCCGACATCGCCCGGCGAGTGCGCGACGCCGACCGGTTCGCGTTGCAGCTGCCGGTCGTCGGCCGGGTGCCGATACCCCGGCCCGACCAGCTTGCGTTCTACGGCGCGTTGGCCGCGCTGGTGGCGGTCGAGATGGTCGAGTGGCCGGCGGCGGTCGCAATCGGCGTCGGGCACGCCCTCGTCGGCGGACGTCCAGATCCGGATTCTTCGCGCCAAAGCCCGTCGGCACCGGAATAATTACGGTATGAATTGCCGTCCTTCGTAAAAAGTCTGTAAGATGATCGTGCTTCGGGTCCGGACATTCGCCGCCGTGCGGATCTGTTGCAACAAGTCTTCGAGGGCCCGCGCCGACCCGACGCGCACGAGCAGCACGTAGCTCTCCTCGCCAGCCACCGAATGGCACGACTCGATGGCCGCTATGTGCTCGAGCCGGGCAGGCGCATCATCGGGTTGTGACGGATCGAGAGGGGTGATGGCGACGAACGCCGACAGCTGGTGGCCAACCGCTTCGGGGGCGAGCCGCGCCTGGTATCCGGTGACGATGCCGCGCGCCTCGAGCCGCCGGACCCTGGACTGCACTGCCGACACCGACAGGCCGGCGCTGGCCGCAAGATGGGCCAGCGTCGCGCGGCCGTCGGCGACCAGCTCACGCGCCAGGATGCGGTCGATCTCGTCGAGGTGCACCGGTGCCTGGGGGTGTTCGTCGGGTTCACCCATGGCCGCACTGTATCCGAGGTGGTGCTGTCGATGAGCAAACGCGTCGAATCCTGGCAGCTGCGCGCGAAATTCGCCGTGGCCCTGTCGCGGATGTACAGCGCCGAGGTGCCGGCCTACACGACACTCGTGGAGGTCAGCGCGGCGGTGAATCGGGGCTATGTCGCCAACCGGCCGCACGCCGATCGGCTCGGCTCGCTGCACCGGGTGACCGCCGAACGTCACGGCGCAATTCGCGTCGGCGGCATGCGTGAACTCGCCGATGTGGCCGACCTGTTCGCCGCGTTCGGAATGTTCCCCGTGGGCTTCTATGACCTGCGCGAGGCGACGTCACCGGTGCCGGTCGTCTCCACCGCGTTTCGGCCCATCGACGCAAATGAGCTGGCGTGCAACCCCTTCCGGGTATTCACCTCGATGCTGACCACAGCCGACCCGCGGTTCTTCCCCGCCGACCTACGCGAGCGCGTGCAGCGATTCGTGGAGGGGCGGCAGCTGTTCGACCCCGCGTTGATCGCTGACGCGCGCCGCATAGCCGCCGACGGCGGAGCACCCGCGCAGCGGGCTGAGGCGTTCGTCCGCTCCGCGGTGTCGGCGTTCGCGCTGTCCCGGCAGCCGATCGATCGCGGCTGGTACGAGGAGCTCGCGCGGGTGTCCGCGGTGGCGGCCGACATCGCCGGGGTGAGCACCACGCACGTCAACCACCTCACTCCCCGGGTGCTCGATATCGACGAGCTCTACCGGCGGATGACCGCGCGGGGCATCACGATGATCGATGCCATCCAAGGACCGCCACGCACCGATGGACCCGATGTGCTGTTGCGCCAGACATCTTTTCGCGCGCTGGCCGAGCCGCGGCGCCTCCGGGAGGCCGACGGCACAGTATCGGACGCGACGCTGCGGGTGCGATTCGGCGAGGTCGAAGCCCGTGGCGTGGCGTTGACGCCTCAGGGCCGCGCCCGCTACGACGCGGCGATGGCCGAACCCGATCCGGCCGCGTCCTGGAGCCGCTACTTCCCCGCCACCGACGAGGAGATGGCCGCCAAGGGACTTGCCTACTATTGCGGCGGCGACCCCTCGAAACCCGTTGTCTACGAAGACTTCCTGCCCGCGTCGGCGGCGGGTATCTTCCGGTCCAACCTCGACACCGACGCCGAGGCCGTCGCCGCGGCCGATGACTCCGACTACACCCTGGACTCGATGGCCGGTGCGATCGGCCATCACATTCACGACCCCTACGATCTCTACGAGAAGGCGGCATCATGACCACCACCGAAACGGCCCCGCTGCCCACCGCCGACGATTTGCGCACCAAGGTGCGCGACGCGCTGCACGCCATCGGCGCCCGCGCGGAACTCGATGTGCCGGGTGCTCATGGCGTGCCCGCGAGCACCCCCATCACCGGGGACGTGCTGTTTACCTTGCCGGAGACCACGCCCGAGGAAGCCGACGCAGCGATTGGCGAAGCGGCACAGGCTTTTACGGTGTGGCGGACCACGCCGGCGCCGGCGCGGGGTGCGCTGGTGGCCCGGCTCGGCGAGCTGCTCGTCGAGCACAAGGCCGATCTGGCGACGCTGGTCACCGTCGAAGCCGGGAAGATCACGTCTGAGGCGCTCGGCGAGGTGCAGGAGATGATCGACATCTGCCAGTTCGCCGTTGGCTTGTCACGTCAGCTGTATGGCAAGACCATCGCCTCCGAGCGGCCGGGTCATCGACTGATGGAGACGTGGCACCCGCTGGGTGTGGTCGGTGTCATCACGGCGTTCAACTTCCCGGTGGCGGTGTGGTCATGGAATACCGCGATCGCGCTGGTATGCGGGGACACCGTGGTGTGGAAGCC
>DATFCF010000242.1:0-2815 GCA_035253445.1 Mycobacterium sp. | reverse complement strand
ATCTTCCGGGCCAAGCTGCATCCCGAGATCCGCACGGCACTGGAAACGGTCGCCGGCCAGCTCGAGGAGCTGGGCCACCGGGTGAGGCGCCATGACCCGCACTACACCGTGGGCATGTCGTGGAACTTCCTGTCCCGCTCCACGTCGGGGCTGCTGGATTGGGCCGATCGCTTGGGCTACGACGTGACGCTGGACAAGCGCACCAGGTCCAATATGCGGATGGGCCGGGTGTTGTCGGAGAACGTGCTGCGTAAGGCGCGGGCGCGCGAGGCCGCCGCGCAGCGCCGCATCGGATGGATCTTCAATCTCGTCGACGTCGTACTTGCCCCGACGACCGCACAGCCGCCACCGGTGGTGCACGATTTCGACCATCGCGGCGGGCTCTCGACCGATCGCACGATGATCAAGGCGTGCCCGGTGACGTGGCCGTGGAACCTGCTGGGCTGGCCGTCCATCAATGTGCCGGCCGGGTTCACGTCCGACGGGCTGCCGATCGGCGTTCAGCTGATGGGCCCGGCCAACAGTGAACCGCTGCTGATCTCCCTGGCCGCGGAACTGGAGGCGATCAACGGCTGGGTGATGAAGCAACCCCAGGCCTGGTGGGCGCCGTCATCGACCGAGGAGGCCGGGCCTGCCACTGAAGAAGTGCCCGTTCAGGACGTTATCTCCGACGAGGTCGCGTAATGTCGTCGACCATGACACTGCAGCGCTGCATGTATGCACTCCCCGTCATGGCCATTATGGGCGGCGCGATCACGGGAATGCCGGCCGCCAATGCGGACAATAAGCGGCTCAACCAGTCGGTCGTCGTCAACGTCTACACGATCCAGCATCAGGCGGGCTGTACGACCGAAATCAAGGTCAACCCCAAACTCCGTCTGGCCGCCCAGTGGCATACCAACGACGTGCTGAACAACCGCGCGCTCGACGGCGATATCGGCTCGGACGGGTCGACGGTCGCCGATCGCGCGCGCAACGCCGGCTACGCCGGGGCCGTGGCCGAGACGGTGGCGATCAACCCGGCGCTGGCGATCAGCGGCATCGAGCTCCTGAACCAGTGGTACTACCGGCCCGACTACATGGCGATCATGTCGGACTGCGCCAACGTCGACATCGGTGTGTGGTCGGAGAACCTGATCGACCGCACGGTGGTGGTCGCGGTCTACGGCAAGGGTGACAGCGCGCCGCCGGTTCCTGGACCCGGCAGGCCGTTCGGCCAGCCGAGCTAGAAGCCTAGTCGCCCAAGCTGTTTCGGGTCGCGCTGCCAGTTCTTGGCGATCTTGACGCGCAGGTCCAGATACACCTTGGTGCCGAGGAGCTTCTCGATTTGCGTGCGGGCGGCGGTGCCGACCTCGCGCAGCCTGGCGCCGCCCTTGCCGATCACGATGCCCTTCTGACTGTCGCGTTCGACGTAGAGGATCGCGTGCACGTCAACGAGCGGGTTCAGGTCGTCGCGGCCCTCGCGCGGGCTGACCTCTTCGATGACCACGGCCAGCGAGTGCGGCAGCTCGTCGCGCACGCCTTCGAGCGCGGCCTCGCGGATCAACTCGGCCATCAAGACTTCCTCGGGCTCATCGGTCAGCTCGCCGTCGGGGTAGAACGCCGGGCCGGGCGGCAGCTGCGCGGCCAGCACGTCGGTCAGCACGTCGATGTTGTCGCCGGTGGTCGCCGACACCGGAACGATCTCGGTATCCGGGCCGACGAGCTCGCTCACCGCCATCAGCTGGGCGGCGACCCGGTCCTTGGGCACCTTGTCGATCTTGGTGACGACGACCGTCAACGTCGTCCTCGGCGCGACCGTGCGGATCTGTTCGTAGATCCACCGGTCGCCAGGACCGATCTTCTCGTCCGCGGGAAGGCACAGGCCGATGACGTCGACCTCGGAGTACGTGTCCTTCACCAGATCGTTGAGCCGCTGCCCCAGAAGGGTGCGCGGCCGGTGCAATCCCGGGGTGTCGACGAGGATGATCTGGAAGTTCTCCCTGTGCACGATGCCGCGGATGGTGTGCCGGGTGGTCTGGGGCCGGTTCGACGTGATCGCCACCTTGGTCCCGACCAGCGCGTTGGTCAGCGTCGACTTGCCGGTGTTCGGCCGGCCGACGAAACAGACGAAGCCGGAACGGAATTCGCTCACAGCACCTTTCCCGCACGGTCGGTGACGATGACGGCGGCGTCACCGGACAGCTCGCGCACGGCGGCCACCCCCGCGTCGTCCGCCGATCCGCCGACAAGCACCGCGGCCTCCACACCCGTCGCGCCGCTGGACACCGCCGCTGCGACGGCGGCCTGCAGGGCGGTGAGTTTGAGCGCGTCGAGCGTGACGGGCGCGCCGGCGTAGGTGCGGCCGTCGGCGTCGCGCACCGCCGCACCGCTGCCCGCCTCGGCTCGGCCCATCGCCCCGCGGGCCAACGTCACCAGCTTGGCGTCCTCGGCATCCAGTTCAGTCATTGGTCCTTCACTCTTCGCGCAAGCGGGTCATCGCCGCTCTCCTGGGACTCGGTTGGGCTGACCAGGACGGTGCCGACCCGTACGCGGCCGCGGTGGTCGGGCCCGCCTTCGGCGCGCAGCCGCAGCCCGTCCCACGTCACTTCGGCGCCCGGCAGCGGGACACGGCCCAGCTCCAGCGCCACCAGTCCGCCGACGGTGTCGACGTCCAGATCCTCGTCGAACTCGATGTCGTAGAGCTCGCCGAGATCCTCGATCGGCAGCCGGGCCGACACCCGATACTGTTTGTCGCCCAGCTCTTCCACCGGGGCCACCTCGTCGGTGTCGTACTCGTCGGCGATCTCGCCGACGATCTCCTCGAGTACGTCCT
>DATFCF010000241.1:0-3956 GCA_035253445.1 Mycobacterium sp. | reverse complement strand
CGACAAGGATCAGCGCGCCCAGCGTCAGCAGGTACCCGTCCACGACCCACTGCTGCAATGCAAGGCCGCCACCGAATTCGCGCCCGATCGCAGGCAACGCCAGGTTCACCACCGAGCCGTCGAGAAATGCCACGAACGAGGCGAGGACCGCGACCACGATCAGCGGCCGGTCGGAAACCCGTGCCCCGGACTTCAATCAGGATTCCTGGACGGCGTCCTCAGGCTCCGAGCGCACGACGGGAGCGTCGTGCGCGTGGACGGCGCGCTGAGCCGCCCGGATGGCCAGATAGGTCACCAGTGCGGCAACGGCGGTCAGCGGCCAGCCCATCGCGATGCGGGCAACGCCCAGCAATCCCGTCTGATCGGCGTCGTACAGGTGCTGTTGGACGACGAACCGCGAGGCGAACACCAGCACCCAGAAGACGGTCGCGATGTCGAAGGCCAGTACGGCGCGGCGCACCTGGCGCCAGCCGCGGTCATGACCGTTGACCCAGCCCCAGACGTAGCCGACCACCGGACGGCGGATCAGCACCGAGACCGCGAATACCGCGGCCCACAGCAGCGACGACCAGATGCCGAGCAGGAAGTAGCCTTTCGACTCCCCCATCACATAGGCGATCAGTGCACACACGCCGACGCCGATGAATCCGGAGATCGCCGGTTGGGTCGATTCACGGCGGATCAGCCGCCACACCAGGATGATCGCCGCCACACCCAGCGCCGCAGCAATCGCGGCTTGCAGCCCGAACGCCGACGACACCGGAACGAACGCCACGACGGGCAACGACGAATAGATCAGACCGCTGATGCCGCCCATCTGGTCGAGGACGGCAGCCCCGCGAGTGGGGAATCCGCTTGAGCCTTTGGTTCCATCTTCCGGTTCGGGTCCGGGGGAACTCACTTCTGGATCTCGTAGTGCGGGTTGTACATCGCCTTGGCGCCGCTGTCGAGCTTGCCGATACGGCCGTGCACCTTGAGCGTGCGACCCGATTCGATGCCGGGGATGCGGCGCTGCCCGAGCCAGACGAGCATCACCGAATCGGTGCCGTCGAACAGTTCGGCCTTGACGCCGCCTGCGCAGCCTTTGCCGTTGCATTCGACACTGCGCAGAGTGCCGACCATTGTCACTTCTTGTCCACGTCGACAGTCGATCGCCTTTTGGGCGCCGGTGCTGGCGGCTTCGTCGCTGAGCTCTTGGACGTCGAGTTGCTCCGGGTCTTCCGTCAGCCGGCGGGTGAGCCGGCGCAGATACCCTTCGGCCGTAGCCATGGCCTCTCCTGACTTCTGCAGATCCACCATGGATCTACCCAATCCAACGCCACGGTAGACCTCTTGGTTCCGATCTGCCACGCGGGGCGGACCTCGACGCGCCGGTGATCTGCAGCACGGGGCACGATCGTCTGATGGCGGTCAATCTGCGCGGCGTGACGACGGTTCTGCTGCCTGGCACGGGATCCGACGACGACTACGTCTACCGGGCGTTTTCTGACGCTCTGCACGCTGTGGGCGCGGTGGTCGTGACACCGCCGCCGCGGCCCGAGCGGCTGATCGACGGCTACCGGGACGCACTGGACAACGCCGCACGGGCCGAGCCGATCGCGGTCGGCGGGGTCTCCATCGGCGCCGCTGTCGCCACCGCATGGGCGCTGGCGCATCCCGGGCACGTCGTCGCCGTGCTGGCCGCGCTGCCCGCGTGGACGGGCGCACCGGACACCGCACCCGCCGCCCATGCCGCGCGCCACTCCGCACATGTGTTGCGACGCGACGGGCTGGTGGCCGCGACCTCTGCGATGCGAGCCTCAAGCCCGGCGTGGCTGGCCGAGGAGCTGACCAGGTCGTGGGTGGGCCAATGGCCGTCGTTGCCCGATGCCATGGATGAGGCATCCCGATATGTCGCGCCGACCTGCAGCGAACTGGAAAGCCTGTCGGTCCCGATGGGAGTGGCGGCCGCGACCGACGACCCGGTGCACCCGGTGGAGGTCGGTATCGAATGGGTGTCGGCGGCGCCGCGGGCCGCGCTGCGCACCGTCACTCTCGACGAGATGGGTGCCGAACCTGGGGTGCTCGGCGCGGCGTGCCTGGCGGCGTTGGACGACGCCTAACCCCCGGTGATCGTCCGGAGCTGCTGCATGGCCGAACCCTGCGCGCTGCGGCGCGCGACGGGCTGCGCCGGTGGCGGCTCCTGGCTGCCGGCCTGCGCAGCCTGCTGGGCCTGCTGAGCCGCCTGCTCCGCCGCCGCACGCAGCTGCGCCGCCATCGGCTCAGGCAATTGCACGGCCAGCGGCGTGCGGACCGGCATCGGCGTGTCACCGCGACGAACTACAGTGTCGGCCAAGGCATTTCGCGCCTCAGCGGCCAACGCCTCGATGCTCTCCCGAGGTCCGTTGACGACGCAGCGGATCATCCAGCGGTAGCCGTCGATGCCGATGAACCGCACCACGGCGACACCCTGCCCCTGGTCTGCGGCCAAGCCGACCACCTCACGGCCCCACGGACCGTCCTCGATGCTGACCTTGGCGACGTCCTTGCGCAGCGAATCGGCAAGCTCGCTGGCGACTTCGCGCCACAGCCCCGCAGTCTTCGGCGCGGCATAGGCGGCGATGGTGAAGCGGCCGTTGGGCGTCATCACCCAGACCGCGTTGGGCACGCCCGTCTCGCTTACCTCGACAGAGACCTGCCCAGCTTCGGGCATCGGAATCAGCACCGAACCCAGATCCAGCCGGCCGACTGCCGCCACCGACGGGTCGTCGAAGTCGTCGACATCGAACGGACCGTCGAGCTCGCCCCCGTCGTCCGGGGCCGATGTGACGTCCTGGCGGTCGTCGTCGCTGCTCTTGCTCTTACCGAATGCCATCACAAACTCGCATGTCCGCCGGAGGAACCGTGGCCGCCGTCACCACGGGTTGTATCGGCCAGGCCGGCCTCGTCGAACGACGTCACCTCGACCAGTTCGGGCAGCTCCACCCGCTGCACCAGCAGCTGAGCGATCCGGTCGCCGCGGTGCACGACGATGGGCTCCTGCGGGTCGAGGTTGATCAGCGCCACCTTGATCTCGCCGCGGTAGCCGGCATCGATGGTGCCAGGGCTGTTGACGATCGAAAGTCCCACGCGGGCAGCCAAACCCGAGCGCGGGTGGACCAAGCCAACCATGCCGTACGGGATGGCCACGGCGATTCCGGTCGGCACCAGCGCCCGCTGGCCGGGCGCCAGCTCCACGTCCTGCGCGCTGAAGAGGTCGACGCCCGCGTCACCGTCATGGGCTCGGCTGGGCAACGGCAAATCGCGATCCAGGCGCACGACCGCCAGAGAGGTGGACACGACGTCACAGATTACTCTTGGCTCCGTGTCCGACACGCGCGCCACGTCCCAAACCGTGCGGTACCGCGAACGGTTGTGGGTGCCGTGGTGGTGGTGGCCGCCCGGGCTGGCGCTGGCCGCGTTGATCGCGCTCGAGGTGAACCAGGGCGTTGGCACGCTGCCCAACTGGCTGCCGTTCGCCCTGCTGCTGCCCGTCGCTGTCACGGTGCTGCTCTGGCTTGGCAGGACCGAACTACGCGTGGTGGGTGGTTCCGGCGAGACCGAGCTGTGGGTCGGCGCCGCGCACCTGCCTGTCACCGTGATCTCCCGATCGGCGGAGGTGCCCCGGTCGGCCAAGTCGGCGGCGCTTGGCCGCCAACTCGACCCCGCGGCCTACGTCGTGCACCGGGCCTGGGTCGGCCCCATGGTGCTCCTGGTTCTCGACGATCCCGACGATCCAACGCCCTACTGGCTGGTGAGCTGCCGCCATCCCGACCGTGTGCTGGCCGCGCTGCGCACTTAGGCCGCGCAGTCCGTGCAGATCATCACGCCGTTCTTCTCGCTGGCCAACCGGCTGCGGTGGTGCACCAGAAAGCAGCTCGAGCACGTGAACTCGTCGGCCTGCTTCGGGATGACGCGCACCGACAGCTCCTCGCCGG
>DATFCF010000240.1:0-6223 GCA_035253445.1 Mycobacterium sp. | reverse complement strand
GGCCCCATCGAGCCCGACCCGTACCTCAGGTCGTACCCCTGGGCCACCAGCCTCAGCAGCTAGTTCCCCTGTAGCGCCCGTCCGGCACCGTCCGGGCGGGCGCTGCGCCCATCCGGAGAGGTCATCCATGGGAGTCCTGGTCACCCAGGTCTTCAACGGGCTGTCGGGGGGCTCGATCCTGCTGCTGGCCGCGCTCGGGCTCGCGCTCACCTTCGGGCAGATGGGCGTCATCAACATGGCGCACGGCGAGTTCATCATGGCCGGCTGCTACACCGCCTACGTGGTGCAGCAGATCTTCTCGAGTGCCGGTGTGTCCCTGTTGATCTCGCTGGCAGTCGGATTCCTGGTCGGCGGCGCCATGGGCGCGCTTCTCGAGGTCACGCTGATCCAGCGGATGTACGACCGACCGCTGGACACCCTGCTGGTGACCTTCGGCGTCGGCCTGGTCCTACAACAGGTCGCCCGCGACATCTTCGGTGCACCCGCGGTCAACGTCGTCGCACCGGTGTGGCTGTCCGGAGGCGTGGAGATCCTCGGCGCCGTCGTTCCCAAGAGCCGCATTTTCATCATGCTGCTTGCGGTGGTGTGTGTGGCGGTGCTGGCCATTGTGTTGAAGGTCAGCCCGATGGGACGACGCATCCGGGCCGTCGTGCAGAACCGTGACCTCGCCGAGACGAGCGGAATCTCGTCCCGAAAGACAGACATCACAACGTTTTTCATCGGGTCTGGCCTGGCAGCGGTGGCGGGCGTGGCGTTGACGCTGATCGGCTCGACCAGTCCGACCATCGGACAGAGTTATCTGATCGACGCGTTCCTCGTGGTGGTGGTCGGCGGTCTGGGCCAGATCAAGGGCACCGTCATCGCAGCGTTCGCACTGGGCTTCTTGAACTCGTTCATCGAATACAACACCACCGCGTCGTTGGCCAAGGTGATTCTGTTCGTGATCATCGTGATCTTCCTGCAGGTACGTCCGCAGGGCCTGTTCACTGTTCGGACAAGGAGTCTCGTTTGAGAGCCTTTATTGGCCGCTGGCAGACCTGGGCCGGATTCGGCATTGCCGCGGTGGTGCTGTTCGGCGTGGCACCCGTGGTGCTGTCCGACTTCCGGCTGTCGCTGCTCGGGAAGTTCCTGTGCTTCGCGATCGTCGCCGTGGGCATCGGGCTGGCGTGGGGCCGCGGCGGAATGCTGGTGCTGGGCCAGGGCGTATTCTTCGGCCTCGGCGGCTACATGATGGGCATGCACCTGAAGATCGCCGACGCGCAGATCCGCGGCGACGACGTGCCCGACTTCATGCAGATCGCCGGGGTGCGCGAATTGCCCGCGTACTGGGAGCCGTTCGCCTCCCCCGCCTTCACACTGCTGGCGATCGTGCTGCTGCCGGCGGCCATCGCCGCGGCGCTGGGGCTCGGCGTGTTCAAGCGTCGCGTCAAGGGCGCCTACTTCGCAATCCTGTCGCAGGCCCTGGCGGCGGCGCTGGCCATCCTGCTGGTCGGTCAGACCAGCGTCGGAGGCAGCAACGGGCTCAACAGGTTTCGTACCTTCTTTGGCTTCACACTGAACGATCCGGCGAACCGGCGGATGCTGTACTTCATTGCTGCCGGTGTGCTGCTGCTCGTCGTCGCGGTGGTTCGGCAGCTGATGCAGAGCCGATACGGCGAGCTGCTGGTGGCGGTGCGCGACGGCGAGGAACGCGTGCGCTTCCTCGGCTACGACCCGGCCAACATCAAGGTCGTCGCCTACACCGTCGCCGCGTTGTTCGCCAGCATCGCCGGTGCGCTGTTCGCGCCGATCGTCGGGTTCATCGCGCCATCGCAGGTGGGCATCCTGCCGTCGATCGCGTTCCTGATCGGGGTGGCGATCGGCGGGCGGACCACGCTGCTCGGGCCGGTACTCGGCGCGATCGGTGTGGCGTGGGCGCAAACCCTGTTCTCCGAACGTTTTCCGTCGGAATGGACATATGCGCAGGGGCTGCTGTTCATCGTCGTCGTCGGCTTCTTCCCCGCCGGATTCGCCGGACTGGCCGCGTTGCGCCGGTGGCGCAGGCGCAAGCCCGCGCCGCCGGTACCCGAACCGGAACCCGAGCCTGAGTCTGAACCAGAGAAGGTGCCGGCGTCATGACCACATCAGAGCTGGAACCGATTGCCGGCGGCAACGTCGGAATGGGTACCGAGTACCTCGAAGTGCGCGGCCTGACAGTCGATTTCGACGGGTTCAAGGCGGTAAGCGACGTCGACCTCACCCTGTTCCAGGGCGACCTGCGGTTCCTGATCGGACCCAACGGCGCCGGCAAGACCACCGTGATCGACGCGATCACCGGGCTGGTCCCCGCGACCGGTTCGATCAGCAAGTCCGGCGTGGAGCTACTCGGCAAGAAGGTGCACCAGATCGCCCGGCGTGGAGTGGGACGGACATTCCAGACCGCCAGCGTCTTCGAACAGCTGACAGTGCTGCAGAACCTCGACATCGCCGCGGGTGCCGGGCGGTCGCCGTGGACGCTGCTGAAGCGGAGGTCGGGCATTCTGCCGTCGATCGAGGAGGCCTTGGAGACAACGGGTTTGACCGACCTGGTAAACAAGCCCGCAGGTGTGCTGGCGCATGGGCAAAAGCAGTGGTTGGAGATCGGCATGCTGCTGGTGCAGAACGCCGACGTGCTACTGCTCGACGAGCCGGTCGCCGGTATGAGTCACGAAGAGCGTGAGGAGACCGGAAACCTGTTGCGCCGCATCGGCGGTGAACGCACGGTCGTGGTCGTCGAACACGACATGGATTTCATGCGCGCATTCGCCACCTCGGTGACGGTGCTGGCGCGGGGGCAGGTGATCGCCGAGGGCTCGGTGGCCGAGGTGCAGGCCAACCCCAAGGTGCAGGAGGTCTACCTCGGTACCGCTGCCGCAGGGGAGGCTGGGCTAGTTCAAGGTGTCCCCGGCGAACTCATCGAGGAGAGCTCCTGATGCTCGAGCTTGTCGACGTCCACACCGGTTACGGCCGCTCCGAGGTCATCCACGGCGTCAATCTCGAAGTTCCCTCCGACGGGGTGGCCGCGGTGATGGGCCACAACGGCGCGGGCAAGACGACGCTGCTACGCGCCGCTGTCGGGCTGCTGAAATGCAGTGCGGGCAAGGTGCTTTTCAACGGTGACGACATCACCAAGCTGCGGCCGAGCGCGCGGGTGGCGCGCGGCCTGGCCTACGTGCCGCAGGGCCAGCAGTCGTTCGGGCAGCTGACGACGGCAGAGAACCTTCAGGTGGTCGCCGACGGGCGCAAGAACGGCAAGCAGCTGATCGACGAGCAGCTCGACTTGTTCCCCGCGTTGAAGGAACTGCTGACGCGGCGAGCGGGCTTGCTGTCGGGCGGGCAACGTCAGCAGCTGGCGATCGCCCGTGCCCTGATCACGAGTCCCAAGTGCCTGATCCTCGACGAGCCGACCGAGGGCATCCAGCCATCGGTGGTCGCCGAAATCGAAGCGGCAATCACCGCATTGACCGACCGCGGCGGCCTGGGCGTGCTGCTGGTCGAGCAGCACATCGGTTTCGCGCTCGAGTCGTCGCAGCGTTACTACATCTTGGAGTCCGGCCGCATCACGTCCAGCGGTACCGGCGGCTCGGCATCCGAGGCGGACGTCCGCGCCGCCATGGCCATCTGACCTGCCCCGCGCGAACGTGACACACTGCGGAAGTGAACCTCGAGCCGCGGGTGATCGCCGAAGTCGGCGGCTCGGTGGTCGCCGAACAAGGTCCATTGGTATTGGTGATCGACCGCCGCACCGGGCCACTGTCGGTGCTGGCCTACGTTCTCGGCGTCATGACGCTGGTCACTGGAGGTTTCGGAGCGGTCGCACTGCTGACCTCGACCCCGTCCGCTGCAGTCGGCGCCGCCTTCCTCGCCGTCGGCTTGGTGGTGGCGGGTGCGACGCTCGCGACCCTGCGCAGCATTCGCAGAAGGCGTTCGAAACCGCTGCACAGCTATGAGCCCGTTGCGGTCTTCGACCGGGAACGACGGGTGTTCGTCGACGGCAGCGGCTCGGTCGTGGCCCCGCTGGACCAAGTTCTGTTCCAGCGCGCCATGCAGATCACGTCCAGCTCACCGAAATTGGTGGCGGTGACGCCGAACGGCACGCGAGTGCTCAAGCGAGGCAACCCGTTCTCGGGCGGGATCGGCAACCTCGACGAAGTGCTTACCGTGGCGGTCCACGGCGGTCGGTAGCGCTGCGCGCGTGCGCAATGCTGGTCTCAGGCGGCGTGTCGGGGTGCAGACACACACGTCCCCTACTCACGTGTGGGCCCACGCGGGGACGGTCAGGCGCGGCTGAGGCGTGAAAGCACTTCGGCCAGAACGGCATCGATGGCGAAGTCGACCTGCTCACCCGTCGCGAGATTCTTCACGCCGATGGTGCCCGCCTCGATGTCGCGGTCACCGGCGACCAATGCGATCGACGCGCCGGAGCGGTCGGCGGCGCGCATCGCGCCCTTGATCCCACGATCGCCGTAGGCCAAGTCGACGCGCACACCGGCGGCACGCAGCCGTGCGGCCAGCACCGCCAGCTTCATCTTGGCCTGCTCCCCCAGCGGAACACCGAAAACGTCCACGCGCGTGGCGCCTCCGACGGTCTTACCCTCGGCCTTCAGCGCCAGCAGCGTGCGGTCGACGCCAAGGCCGAACCCGATGCCCGACAAGTCTTTTCCGCCGAGCTGACTCATCAGCCCGTCATAGCGGCCACCGCCACCGATACCGGACTGTGCGCCGAGGCCGTCGTGCACGAACTCGAAGGTGGTCTTGGTGTAGTAGTCCAGCCCGCGCACCATCCGCGGGTTGATCACATACGGCACTTCGAGCGCGTCCAGATGCGCCAGCACCGTCTCGAAGTGCTGCTTGGCCACATCGGAGAGGTGATCCAGCATGACAGGTGCATCAGCGGTCAACTCACGTACCGCCGGCCGTTTGTCGTCGAGCACCCGCAGCGGATTGAGTTCGGCGCGCCGCCGGGTCTCCTCGTCGAGGTCGAGCTTGAACAGGAAGTCCTGCAACAGTTCCCGATACTGCGGACGGCAGCTGTCGTCGCCCAGCGACGTGATTTCCAGCCGGAACCCGTCGAGGCCCAGCGACCGAAAGCCCGCGTCGGCCACGGCGATCACCTCGGCGTCCAACGCGGGGTCGTCGACGCCGATCGCCTCGACACCGACCTGCTGCAGCTGCCGGTAGCGACCGGCCTGGGGGCGTTCGTAGCGGAAGAACGGCCCGGAATAGCAGAGCTTGACCGGCAACGCGCCGCGGTCCAGGCCGTGCTCGATCACCGCGCGCATCACCCCCGCGGTGCCTTCCGGGCGCAACGTCACCGAGCGGTCGCCGCGGTCGGCGAAGGTGTACATCTCCTTGGACACCACGTCGGTGGACTCGCCGACCCCACGGGCGAACAACGCGGTGTCTTCGAAGATCGGCAGCTCGATGTCGCCGTAGCCGGCGCGCCGGGCGGCGTCGAGCAGGCCGTCGCGCACACCGACGAACTGCGCCGAGTCGGGGGGCAGATAGTCCGGGACGCCCTTGGGCGCCTGAAACTCAGTCACAGGGTCAAACCTTCGAGGAACGGGTTGGTGCGGCGTTCGACGCCGATTGTGGTCTTATCGCCGTGTCCCGGTAGTACCACGGTGTCGTCGTCGAGCACCAACAGTTTTGTCACGATCGAGCCGAGCAGGTCCCGGCCGCTGCCTCCCGGTAGATCGGTGCGACCCACCGAGCGACGGAACAACGTGTCGCCGGTGAAGACGACGGAGCCGGGGCCCGACCCGATGTCTGAGTCAACCCGGAACACCACCGAGCCACGGGTATGGCCAGGCGTGTGGTCGACAGTAACCGTGACGCCGCCGAGTTCGATCTTGTCGCCGTCGCGGTCCAGCTCAACGACGTGCTTGGGTTCGCGGAACAGCGCACCGAATGCAGATTGGGCGAAGCCCCAGATCAAACCCTGCCCGAAATCCTTGATCGGATCGGTCAGCATGAACCGGTCTTCGGGGTGAATGTAGGCAGGGCAGCCGTACATGTCGGCCACCTTCTGCGCCGACCAGATGTGGTCGACGTGACCGTGCGTCAGCAGCACCGCGGCAGGTGTCAGGTGGTTCTCGTCCAGAATCCGGCGCAGCGGCGCCATCGCCCGCTGGCCCGGGTCGACGATGATCGCGTCCGCGCCGGCGCTCGGGGCCAGCACGTAGCAATTGCACGCCAACATGCC
>DATFCF010000239.1:0-6743 GCA_035253445.1 Mycobacterium sp. | reverse complement strand
CCGACGCCGGTGGTGCCATAGCGGACGACTCGCTTGCTGTCCTGGAGATCCTTCAGCGTCTTGTAACCGCTTGCGGGACTTGTGACCAACACATAGTCGTCGCGGGACACCCCGTACACGACGTCGAAGTCGTCGATCTTGGTGACCTCGTCCGGGCTGACGGCGAGCGGCGTGATGGCGAACAGAGACGCGTTCTGGATCGCAATCACAGAGCCATCTTTGGGGGCCTTGGCCACCTCGGCGGCTGCCAGCGCACCGTTGGCGCCTTCGCGGTTGATGACAGGGAACGATGCGCCCAAGTCGTCGCTCAGACCTTTAGAAACCGCGCGGCTGATCAGGTCGCTGGACCCGCCGGCCGATGCGCCGACGTACATCTCGACGGTGCCCGACGGGTAATCGCCGCCGCCACCACCGCCGGTGCTGGTCTCGACGCCGCCACAGGCGGTGAGGGCAAGGCCGGCGACGGCTGCCGCCGCGATGCCGGCGCGGACGCGGGGATGGAGTGCGGCGGAAGTCACCATGGAATTCGACTCCTGTGTCTAGTTCCTGTGTATGGGGGGTTACACAGCGCGGCCGGTGTGGCCGTCATCACTCCAAACTAGGGAGCTGTCACGATACCTGTCCAACGCTCATACAGCATTGCTTGATACTTTGCGTGCATGACTGTCACGTTGGACCAGGTGCGCTGCTTTATCGCCGTCGCCGAGGAGCTGCACTTCGGCCGCGCCGCCGATCGGCTCGCGATGACCCAGCCGCCGCTGAGCCGTCAGATCCAGAAGCTCGAACGCGCCGTCGGCGCCGGCCTGCTCGATCGCGACAACCGCAGAGTGCTGCTCACGCCCGCGGGGAGCGCATTCCTGGAGGACTGCTACCGGATGCTCAACACGCTCGACGGAGCGACCGCGCATGCGCGGCGGGTGGAGAGTGGCTCGGCGGGCACGCTGCACCTCGGCTTCACCGCGGTGTCGGCGATCGGCATCCTCGGGCCGTTGCTCGGCTTACTGGGCAGCGAGCTCCCTGACATCGAGGTGGTGCTGCACGAGCGCGTGACCGGCGCGCAGGTGGACGGCATCCGGCGCGGCGAGCTCGACCTCGGGCTCGCCCGCCCGCCCTTCGACACCTCGGCATTGTCCTCTCGAGTCGTGGCCAGGGAGCCGCTGCGGGCGGTGGTGCCGATCAGCCATCCGCTCGCCGCCGCCACCGGACCCTTGGGGCCCAAGGACTTCGATGGCCTTCCGGTGATCAGCTACCACCCCGTGCAGGCGCGCTACTTCCACGAGCTGACGGTGCGCTTCCTGTTCAACGGCCACCCGCGGATCAAGCAGCGGGTGCAGCAGATCCTCACCGCGGTGCTGCTGGTGGCGGCCGGGGAAGGCGTCGCGCTCGTACCCGCGAGTGCGACGGCCTTGCGGGTCGACGGGGTGGTCTACAAGCCGCTGACCGACGTCGGCGGCGGCCACCCTGACAGCGATCCGGCACGCCCGGTGGAACTGCACGCGATCTGGGCGCGGGGGCGCGGTCTCACCCCGATGCTCAAGCAGGTGTTGCGCCTGGTCGGCCAGTCCGCCGAGCATTTGGGCGAGGTCATCGACCTCAGCTAGAGGTCCTCGATCATGGCGCTCGACGTTGTTGCCACAGCGGTCACATGGGTAACCGGTCCTCAGGACCATGGTGGTCGGGATTGCGCTATCGCATGTGATGTCACGTTCGGACGAGCATGGTGCCTGCCATCGGGATGCTGATGTGGCGGGTGTGACGTACGAACGAATCAAGACTCATGGCATTAGAACCAACCGTCGCGCATCTCGAGAGTAGTGCGGTCTAGGCTTTCGAGCAGACCGAGTTGCGGTGCGGTCCTTGGCAATTCGTAACGATAGAAGTAGCGCGCCGCCTGGCGCTTGCCGTCGTAAAAATCCCCGGCCCGGCCCTGCGTGGCGAGGTACTGCTCCAGCCACATCCAGGCGACGACGATGTGGCCGAACGCCTCGAGGTAGGTCACGCTGTTGGCCAGCGCGGCGTCGATGTCGCCGGAGCCGAACATGGCCATCGTCACGTCGACCAGCCGCTGCCAGGCGTTCTTCAGCTGGGTGGCGAGCTCGGCCTGCTCACCGCCGGCGGCCGTGGCGGCGGCTATCGTCCGGCCTATCACCTTGCCCAACTCGGCAAGGCTGGCGCCGTCGCGTTGAGTCACCTTGCGGCCCAACAGATCCAGGCTCTGGATTCCGTGTGTGCCCTCGTGGATGGGATTGAGCCGGTTGTCGCGGTAGTGCTGTTCGACGTCGTACTCGCGGGTGTAGCCGTATCCGCCGTGCACTTGGATCGCCAGGTCGTTGGCCGCCAGGCACCACTGCGACGGCCAACTCTTGCCGACCGGCGTCAGGATGTCGAGCAACAGCGTTGTTGCGTCCCGCTCGTGGTCGGACTCGGCGCTGTGCTGCAGGTCGACGAGCTTGGCGCAGTACAGCAGCAACGCCATGCCGCCTTCGACATAGGCCTTTTGCGCCAACAACATTCGCTTCACATCGGCGTGTTCAATGATGGGGATCTGCGGCGTGGACGGATCTTTGGCCGTCACAGGGCGGCCCTGCGGTCGTTCGCGGGCATACTCCAGTGATTTGAGGTAGCCGGTGTAGCCCAGCGATACGGCGCCCATGCCGACGCCGAGGCGCGCCTCGTTCATCATGTGGAACATGTAGGTGATGCCGCGGTGCGGTTCGCCGACGAGATAGCCGACGGCACCGGGCATTCCGCCGGGGCGGAACTGTCCCTCCCCGAAATTCAGCACCGTGTTGGTAATGCCCCGCTGACCCATCTTGTGGTTCAGGCCTGCCAGCACCACGTCGTTGCGCTCACCGACGGAGCCGCCGGTGTCGACGAGAAACTTCGGCACGATGAACAGCGAGATGCCCTTGGTGCCGGGCGGCCCGCCGGGAATCTTGGCGAGCACCAGGTTGACGATGTTCTCGGTCAGCTCGTGCTCGGCTCCCGAGATCCACATCTTGGATCCGAACAATCGATAGGTGCCGTCGTCCTGCGGCTCGGCCCGCGTGAGGATGTCGGCCAATGACGAACCCGCCTGGGTTTCGGACAGGGCCATCGTCCCGGAGAACCGGCCGGCAAGCATCGGCTTCAGGTAGTCGGCGATCTGGTCGGGGCTGCCGAACTTGGCGAGCAGGTTGGCGTTGGCGATGGTCAGCATGAGGTATCCGGTGGTGCTGATGTTGGCCGCGGAGAACCAGGCAAAGCCCGCTTCCGCCACGGTCATCGGCAGCTGCGCGCCGCCGAGCGTCTGATCCATCCCCATGCCGATCAGATCGGCCGCCGCGAAGGCGTCGAGGGCTTCCTTCACCTCACGGATGACGGTCACCTTCTGCCCGTCGAAGCTCGGCTCGTTGGCGTCGCTCTTCTTGTTGTGCGGCGCGAAGTATCGGGTGGCCAGCTGTTCGCACAGGTCGAGCACGTCGTCGAAAGTGTCGCGGGAATGCTCGGCGAACCGCTCCCGCTTGGTGAGCTCGTCGACCCGCAACCACTCGTACAGCAGGAAGTCGAGGTCGCGCCGAGAGAGCAGGGTGGACTTCACACCTTCATCTTCGCCGAGCCTGCGGGCAGATCGCGAAATTCGTCACTTCCGCGATCTGTGAGCAGTTTCGAGGCGCCCTAAAGCCGCGTATAGTTCGTTCAGTTCATACTGAACGTACTTGGAGAGGTCTGCAATGACGCCCGAAGAGGCCGAGTACGTCGACCGCATGGGCCTGTTCTTCGAGATGACAGGCGTGTCGCGGACGCTGGGCCGGGTCTACGGGTGGCTGCTGATCTGCGATCCGGAGCAGCAGTCGTTGACCGCGCTCGCCCAGGCGCTGTCGGTCAGCAAGGCGTCGGTCAGCACCGTCGCCCGCCAACTTCAGGACGGCGGACTGATCGAGCGGCTGCCCACCTCCACCCGCCAGCACCACTACCGGGTGACGCCGGGCGGGTTTACCGCGGTGCTCAATGTGCAGATGTCCCGGATGCGCATGGGAGTCGACGCCGCCGAGTTCGGATTGTCACTACTGGACGACGACCGCAAGGAGCGGCGGCAGCGTCTGGAGGAACTCCGCGACTTCTGTCAATTCTCCGGCGAGTACTACCGAGACGAGTTCATGCGGCGATGGAGCGACTACAGGGAAAGCAGGAACAACCGATGATTCGAGCCAACGGGCTAGAGCGAAGCGACCGGGGAATGATTCAGCTGTGCAAGCCCGACTTCCGCGGCGTGGCCTGGGGCTCGCCTGCGTGGACGAACCTGGTGACGCTGTACCTGCGGGCATGTGAAAGCCGTTTGCCGAAGCCGATTTTGGGCGACCACGCCGCTGCCGAAGCCGTCGACCGCATCGACTACGACTTCCAGCGCATGCACAGGGCCGCCCAACCATGGGCGAACCAGTATCTCGTCGCACTGCGCGCCCGCAAGCTTGACGACGGGAGCGCTGATTTCCTGCGCCGCCATCCGAATGCCGTTGTGCTGCACCTCGGTTGCGGAATGGACACCCGGGCGTTCCGGCTGCAGCTGCCCGCAGGCGTGGACTGGTTCGACGTGGATCAGCCGGACGTCATCGAGTTGCGCCGCCAGCTCTTCGACGAGAGCGACGGCTACCACATGATCGGTTCGTCGGTGACGGATGCGGGCTGGCTCGAGCGGATCCCGACCGGGCGGCCGGTGCTGGTGGTCGCCGAAGGACTGCTCATGTACCTGTCAGAGCGTCAAGTGTGGGAGCTGTTTCAGCGGTTGACCGACCGATTCGGCAGCGGTGAGTTGCTGTTCGACACGCTGTCGCCGATGGGCCCTCGACTGTCGCTGCTCTTCACCAAGGGAATCGTCAAGTGGGGCATCCGTGATGCCCGGGAGATCGAGATGTGGAATCCGCGGCTGCGGTTCCTCGAGCAGAGCTCAGCGCTGGCGGGCTTCGACACGATCGCAGAGACGCCGCAACGTCGGCTCTACCGGGTGCTGAACGCGACGCCGATCCGCCGCTACGACGTGGTCAACCGTTTCGCGTTCTGAGCTACTTGGCCGGTGCGGCGTCCGGTTCGCCGGGTAGCGCGCCGACGTCAACGCCCAGCGGCGAGTCCGCACGCACCGCTTCATCGCGGATCAGGCCTCGCAGCAGCGCGGTGCTGAACTCGACGGCAATCTCCTGCGCGGTGCGCCGGCCGTGCGGGCGCAGCCAGCGGTAGGAGCCGAGAGTCATCCCGATGTAGCCCAGCGCCAGCACGTGCGAGTCGCAGTCGTAGAACTCACCGCTGGCGATTCCGCGATCGATCACGTCGCGAATGTGTTCATAGACCTGAGCCTCCGCCTGCCGGATGTAGGCGACCTGGTCCTCGGTGAACCACTCGGTGATGTACGGACCCTCCTGGAAGTACACCGCCGCACGCTCGATGTTGCCGGCGATGCCGACCAGCAGTCGGCGGGTGAAGTGGTAGATCGTCTCGCGGGCCGACGCCGTGGGATCGTCGTGCACCGCATCGACGGTGAAGTCGGCCGCGCCTTTGTAGATGTCGTAGAGGATCAGCGACTTGCTGGCGTAATAGTGGTAGACGGTGGCCTTGTTGAGGCCGACGGCGTCGGCGACGTCGTCCATCCTGGTGCCGTGATACCCGCGCGCGGCGAACAGCTTGGTGGCCACGGCCAGCAGCTCCTCGCGACGGGACATCCCATTCGTGGCTGCACCCTCAGACGCTCTTCGCGCAAGCGGCTCATCGGAAGACATGGCGACTCACTATAGGCGGGCCCGGACCACGTCCGGGGCATCAATCAACTGGTTGGCTAGTTTATGTCCTAAGACTGTCGCCGCGGCGGCGGCCGGTCTAGACTTCACCGAGACCAGCCGCTACGCGAGAGGTGATCACATGGATCCGAATCCGGACTATGACGCGAGTGACGAGCTGGAATACGGCGCGAACTGGTTCGCCTGGATCCTGCGGGGCGTCTACCCACCCCCGGCCTACCCGCCGGTCTAAGCCACAAGTCCGCTAAGCGGCCGCCGCCTTGACGGCGCGGCCCACCTCCGCGCGCAGCTTCGTGTATTCGGGTGAGCGGCGCAGTTCGTCGGGATCCACGCCGGTGCGCGGCAAGTCGACGGGCAGATCCAGCGCCACCTGTCCCGGCCGCCGAGTCAGCACCACAATCCTCGAGCCGAGGAAGGCCGCCTCGTCGGCGCTGTGGGTGACGAAGACAGTCGTGCGGCCGGACTCCGCGCTGACCTGACGGACGTCTTCCTGCAGCCGTTCCCTGGTGAGCGCGTCGAGCGCCGCGAACGGCTCGTCGAGCAGGAACAACGGCGTCTCGGCGGCCAGTGCCCGCGCGATCGCGACGCGCTGCTGTTGGCCGCCACTGATCTCCCAGATCTTGCGGTCGGCGGTGCCGTCCAGACCGACACGGTCGAGGAGTTGATCGCGGCGCTCGGCACGCCGGTCCCGCGGCACCTTGGCGTACTTCAGCGCCAGGTCGACGTTGCCGCCGACTGTGCGCCACGGGAAGAGCCTCGGCTGCTGGAAGACCACCCCCGCCGTCACGCCGGGGATAGGCGGTGACCCGGAGATCTGCACGGAACCCTCACTTGGCGACTCGAATCCGGCGAGTAGACGCAGCAGTGTGCTCTTGCCGCAGCCCGACGCACCGACGAGCACCAAGAAGGAACCGGGGTCGACGGTCAGGTCAACCGGCCCGAGCGCGGTGACTTCGCCCCGTCCGTGGCCGTAGC
>DATFCF010000238.1:0-2618 GCA_035253445.1 Mycobacterium sp. | reverse complement strand
TCGGAGACTTGTACGCGCGGCTGACCGAGCCGCCGGACGTGTCCACAGCGCGGCACTGGTACGAGCTCGCGGCCCAGGCCGGGCACCGCCGCGCGGCGACGAACCTGCGCCTGCTCGACGAGGATTCGTCTGGGGGTTGGGGCGCCGAGCCACCGAACGACGACGAGATCGATGCGATGGCCCACTGGCGGGACGGACCCGGAACCAGTGTCGATGCGGCGATGGAAGTCGTCGCACCAGGGATGGACGCGATCACCGATGCGATGCGGACCCGCGATACCTCGGCGCTGAAGGCCGCAAGCGCGCACATCGCCCGAACGCTCGCCGACCGTCTCCCTACTGCACTGCCCACCCCGGACCCCGACCTGAATCGGGCGCTGCAGGCGCTGATCGACGACGGCGACGAGTTGAATGCGGCCATCCAGGCAATCGCGGATGCGCCGACGCCCGAGCAGATGCACACAGTCCAGAGCCGCGTGATGGACCTTGTGTCGACCGCGGGCACCCTCATGTGGACTTACGAACGCGACGGCGAAATCATCGACGGTCGCTGACGACCGTCAGACCATTCGGGCGCAGGCCGCAAGGAGCAGTTCGTCCGGGTGATTCGCGGCGGCCTGGACGACCGCTGCGCGTGCGAACGGGTCGAGCACCGGCCACGGGTCACCGGTCGTCATGGCCGGTCCGCCGGCATTGCGGTATGCCTCCACAAACGCGGCCCAGTCGTCGTCGGGGATCAGGCCCGCTGCCCAGAACCCCGCGGGACGAGCCAGGTCCCATGCTGGGTCACCGGCGCCTAGGTCGTCGACGTCGATGAGCGTCCACGGCGCGGTGGGGGTCCTGCGGCCGAGCTGACCGAGATGCCAGTCGCCGTGCACCAGCGTGGTCGGCCGGTCTGCGGAGCCGACGCGCCACACGACGCCGGGAAGGCCGGCCGCGGCACGGCGAATGATTTTGTCGTCTGTGCTGCGCAGCGCGCGCCTCAACCGTTGCGGCCATCCGTGCGGTGGAACGCGTCGGGGTAGCGGTTCGGTGTGCAGCCTGGCCAGCAGCTGGCCGGCGTCGGCCCAGGGCAGCGATCCAGGTTGCGGCACAACGGTTTCCACTGTGGGCCATCGGGTGCGCCATCGCGTACCCACCAGCTGGGGCACGGTGTCGAGCGGCGTCAGCAGTGCATCAGAGTCAGCCGCGATGCGCAGCCGGACCGCCAGCGCCCGCGGGTGCGTACCCGGCCGATGCAGCTTGTAGACCACGTCGCCGTCGACGACGATCTCTGCACCTGACCGGGTCTGCACCCCTTGACCGTATTAGCGCCGCGGCAACGGCAGGCGCGTTGTCACGCCGATGCGGTTCCAGGCGTTGATGGTCAGCGCCATCGCGATGACCTGACCCAGCTCCCGCTCAGTGAACGCCGCGGCGGCGCGCTCGTACACCTCATCGGAGACTTGATCGCCCCCAACCAGGTCAGTCATCGCTTCGGTCAACGCCAGCGCGGCCTGCTCCTGCTCGGTGAACAGGTCACCCGCCTCTTCCCACGCCGGCAGCAACGCGAGTTTCTGCTCGCCGATGCCGTGCTTACGCGCGTCGGCGGAGTGCATGTCGAGGCAGAACGCGCAGTGATTCATTTGCGACGCGCGGATCTTGATCAACTCCGCCAGTGCGGGGTCGATGTCCTTTGCCGCGGCGTTACTCAGGACGACCATCGCCTCGTACAGCTCGGGTGAGACCTGGTTCAGTTTGATGCGGGCGGCCATCAGCGTCGCGGCGGTTCGAGACGGATGGTCACGTTGATGCGGTTCCAGGCATTGATGGTGACCGCCATCGCGATGACCTGACCGAGTTCGCGTTCGGTGAAAACCGCTGCGGCCCTGGCGTATACGTCGTCGGAGACGCGGCCGTTGCCGAGTTCGGTGATTGCCTCTGTCAGTGCAAGCGCCGCCCGCTCACGGTCGGAGAACAGGTTGGGAGCCTCTTTCCAGGCCGCGAGAACGTCGAGCTTCTGCTCGGCCACGCCGTGCGTGCGGGCATCACGGGTGTGCATGTCGAGGCAGAACGCGCAGTGATTGATCTGCGAAGCACGGATCTTGATCAGCTCGGCGAGCTCGGGATCGATGTCCTTGGCCGCCGCGGTGCTCAGCACCATCATCGCGTCGTACAGCTCGGGAGACGTCTTGTAGACCTTGATGCGGTCCAGCTTTTGGGGTTCCAGTGTTTGCGTCATGCCTTCACGCTAATGCGCAAAGGCCCATCCACATGGTTCAATCTAACCATGGCTTCGTGGGCCAATTCTGGCAGCCGGGACCTGCATCTCGACCTGCGTGAGGTGCTCCGGCCCGGCGCCCGCGGTACCAGAGACCTGCTGCTCACCGCGCTGCGCGACGCCGTTCGCTCCGGCCGTTTGGCCCCGGGCACCATGCTCCCACCGTCGCGCCATCTGGCCTCCGACCTCGGATTGGCCCGCAACACGGTCGCGGAGGCCTACGCCGAACTTGTCGCCGAGGGCTGGCTTGCGTCTCGTCAGGGCGCGGGCACCTGGGTCGTCAACGCTGGCGCCGAGGAGCGCCCCGCGCGGCCCCGCGGCGCCCGGGCAGACCCGACCCACAACCTGATGCCCGGCT
>DATFCF010000237.1:0-8640 GCA_035253445.1 Mycobacterium sp. | reverse complement strand
CACCAATCGTTAGAGAACGAAGCACTAGCCTTGCGGTCGTGCTGGGATTCGCGGTGCCGCAGTTCGGTGAGTCCGCCCACGACGACGTCGCGAGATTCGCGTCGACAGCAGAACAACTCGGCGCCGACAGCCTGTGGGTGGGGGACAGGCTGCTGGCCGCCGTGAATCCGACGGTGGGCTATGCGGGCGGCGACACCATTCCCAAGCAGTTTCGCGCCAGCCTCGACCCGTTCATCGCGCTGACGGTCGCCGCGACGGCGACGTCCAAGGTGCGGCTGGGCAGCAGTGTGTTCGTCGCACCTTGGTACCCACCCGCCCAGCTGGCACGACAGCTCACCAGCATCGACGTGGTCAGCAATGGGCGTCTGCTGCCCGGGTTCGGCATCGGCTGGTCTCCGGAGGAGTATCAGGCCGCGGGTGCGCCGTTCGACCGGCGCGGCGCCCAGCTCGATGAACTGCTGGACGCGCTCGAAGCCCTGTGGACGGCGAGCCCGGTGGGGCATCAGGGCACCCGCTGGTCAATTCCGGAATCCTGGGTTGACCTCAAGCCGGTCCAGCGGCCGCGGCCGCCGATCTACCTCGGCGCATTCACGCCACCGGGGTTGAAGCGGGTCGGGGAACGGGCCGACGGCTGGATGGCGGGGGTGCAGGTGCCCGGTGGAGTCCACCTCGAGGCGCTGAACTGGCAACGAGGAGTGATCGACGAGGCCGCCCGCGCCGCGGGCCGGGATCGGTCGGCGATCGGTACCTACGTCCGGATCAATGTCGCCGAAGGCGCAACGGTCGATCAAGTCGCCGAAGCGGTGCGGTTGCTGGCTGACAACGGTTATCCCGACGCGTTCGTCGACTTCATCTATGTGGTGACCGGGACCGACGCCCAACTGGAGTGGGTGGAACGGCTGCTGACGCGGTGAGCGGACTCCTCGCTTCCCTGCGCGTGCTGGACGTCGGCGGCGCCGACTCCGACGGCGTCAGCCGGCTGTTCGCCGACCTCGGCGCCGACGTGCTGAAGGTCGAACCGCCGGGCGGCAGCCCCGCCCGCCATGCGCTGCCCAGCCTGAACGGCGCCAGCATCGCGTTCGCGGTGCAGAACGCGAACAAGCGCAGCGCAATACTAGATCCGACACGTCTCGCCGACCGCGAACGGTTGCACGAGCTGGCCGCCACCGCTGACATCCTCGTGGACAGCGCCGGCGGGACGGCCGCCTTCGGGACCTCGTGTGCGGCACTGGCCGGGCGGTTCGGACACCTTGTCGCACTGTCGGTCACTGATTTCGGCGCAACGGGCCCGTACGCGTCGCGGCACGCCACCGACCCGGTGCTGTACGCCATGTCGACCGCACTGTCGCGGACCGGCCCGACATCTGGCACACCGGTCTTGCCGCCGAACGGCGTGGCGTCGGCGACGGCCGCTGCGCAAGCCGCGTGGGCGGCGCTGGTTGCCTACTACCACCGGTTACGTTCCGGCGCAGGTGAATACATCGACTTTTCCCGTTTCGAGGCGGTTGTGCAGGCGTTCGATCCACCCTTCGGATCCGAGGGTCAGGCTGTCGTCGGGCAGAAGCGGTGCAACGAACTGTGGCGGGGCCGACCGCGAAATCAGCACATATATCCGATCTTTGGCTGCATGGACGGCTACGTCCGGATCTGTCTGCTGTCGGCACGCCAATGGCACGGAATGCGCGCCTGGCTGGGCGAGCCCGAGCAGTTCGCCGACCCGCACTACGACACGATCGCGGCGCGCTATGCCGCATCACGAGAACTCAACGCCGTCATCGCCGAACTGTTCGCCCCACACACGATGGACGCTTTGGTGGCCGACGGGCAAGCGCGCGGCGTGCCGATTGCGGCGGTGCTCCCCCCCGCCGAAGCGTTGACATCTGAGCATTTTCGCGCCGTCGGCGCATTGACCGATGCAGATATGGTGCCAGGGGCCAAAGTCACCGTGCCCGTGGGCCCGTTCGTGGTCGACGGGCACCACGCCGGCTTCCGGTGCGCCGCGCCTTCTGAGGGCGCTGACGAATCATCTTGGGCCCCAGCACACTCCGGCCAGGATCACGTCGGGGGCACCGTGGCCAGCCAGCGGCCCTTCGAGGGGCTGCGCATCCTCGACCTCGGCGTCATTGTGGCCGGCGGCGAGCTTGGCCGGTTGTTCGCCGACCTGGGTGCCGAGGTCATCAAGATCGAGAGTGCGGCGTATCCCGATGGCCTTCGCCAAACGTCACGCGGGCAGCCGATGAGCCGATCGTGGGCATTGACGCACCGCAACACCTACAGCCTCGGCCTCGATCTGCGCCACCCCTCCGGCGCAGAGATATTCGGCCGCCTGGTGGCCGGTGCCGATGCGGTCTTCGCAAACTTCAAGCCGGGGACCCTTGCCTCTCTAGGGTTTTCATTTGACCGGTTGCAGGAGATCAATCCGGGGATCGTGCTTGCGGAAAGCAGTGCGTTCGGGGCGGCCGGCCCGTGGAGCGCGCGGATGGGATACGGCCCGCTGGTGCGTGCGACCACCGGCGTCACCCGCCTGTGGACATCTGGGGACCCCGAAGACGGCAGCTTCTCCTCGTCATTTTTCGATGCCACCACGATCTTCCCCGACCACGTCGTCGCGCGGGTCACCGCGATCGCTGCGCTCGCCGCGCTCATCGGGCGCGTCGGCGCCGGAATCGGCGCGCACGTGCACATTTCACAGGCCGAAGCCGCGATGAATCAGCTTGCCACCGCATACGTCGCCGAAGCCGCCCGCGCCGCACGGCTACCGGTGGCCGATGACCCCGCCCTGCACGCGGTGTATCCATGTGCAGGTGAGGACGAATGGTGCGTCATCTCGTTGCGCTCCGGCGGCGATCGCGCCGCCCTCGCCGCCGCGATGACCACCGACGATCTTCCGCACGACCGCGCGGACCTCATCACGGTGGTGTCGCAATGGACGGCCACGCAAGACAAATCCGCCGTCGCGGAGATCCTCCAGCGCGCCGGGGTTCCCGCCGCACCGATGAACCGTGCCGTCGACCTGCTGGCCGATCCGCAGGTCTGGTTCCGAAAGCTGTTCACCGACATGGCGCATCCGCTCTTCGAGGCGCCGATGCCCAGCGAGACCGGGCCCGCGCCGTTCACCACTATTGCGCCTGCCGAATTTCGGCCAGCGCCGATGCCCGGCCAGCACACCCGCGAGGTATGCCAGAAGGTTCTAGCCCTGGGCCCCGAGGAGATCGACCGCCTGGTCGCCGAGGGAGTCTTGTTCACTCACGACCGGAGACCATCTTGACCAATATCGGCCCTCGGACACCTGTGCTCATCGGCTACGGCCAGGTGAATCAACACGACGATCATCCCGGCGTCGAGCCCGTCGACCTGATGGAGGCGGCGGCCCGCGCCGCGGCCGATCCGCGCGTCCTGGAAGCCGTCGACTCCGTGCGCGTCGTCAACCTGTTGTCCTGGCGCTACCGCGACCCGGGTTTGCTACTCGCACAGCGCATCCGCGCCAAGGATGCCGCGACCCGCTACACAGGCGTCGGCGGCAACGTTCCGCAGTCACTGGTCAACCAGGCCTGCCTGGACATCCAGGCCGGGCGTGCCGACGTGATCATGATCGCAGGCGCCGAAACATGGCGCACCCGAACACGATTGCGCGCCAGCGGCGCCAGGCCCGACTGGACGAAACAGGACGACTCGGTGCCGATGGCCGACGGCGCCGACGAAGGCGTGCCAATGGCAGGGCCTGCCGATATCCGAATCCACCTGGACCGGCCCGCCTACGTGTATCCGATGTTCGAGCAGGCGTTGCGCATCGCGCAAGGGGAGACCCCGGATGAGCACCGTCGCCGCATCGGCGAGCTGTGGTCGCAGTTCAGTGCGGTGGCCGCGACGAACCCGCACGCCTGGAGCCGAGACCCGTTGCCGGCCAATCAGATCTGGCAGCCGGGTCCGAAAAACCGGATGATCAGCTGGCCCTACACCAAGCTGATGAATTCCAACAACATGGTCGATCAGGGCAGCGCACTGATCCTGACGTCGGCGGACAAGGCGAACTATCTTCAGATCCCATCGGAGCGTTGGGTTTTCCCATACGCAGGAACCGATTCTCACGACACGTACGCCATTGCTGAGCGGGCCGATTTCCATCGGTCCCCTGCGATCCGGATTGCGGGCAAGCGAGCACTGGAGCTCGCCGGCGCCGGCGTCGACGATGCCGATTTGATCGATATCTACTCGTGCTTCCCGTCGGCGGTTCAGGTGGCCGCCAACGAGCTAGGGCTGCCGGTCGGCGATCCCGGCCGGCCGCTCACCGTCACAGGAGGGCTGACTTTCGCGGGCGGTCCGTGGAACAACTACGTGAGCCACTCCATCGCCACGATGGCCGAGCGGCTGGTAGCCAGCCCCGGCCAGTGCGGCTTCATCACCGCCAACGGCGGCTATCTCACCAAGCACAGCTTTGGCGTGTACGGCACTGCGCCGCCGACGCATGAATTCCGCTGGGAGGACGTCCAATCCGTCGTCGACCGCGAACCGACGCGCACCGCGCTGGTGGAATGGAGCGGGGTCGGCACCGTCGAGTCGTGGACGACGCCGTTCAGCCGAACCGGAAGCCCGGAGAAGGTGTTCCTTGCGGTGCGCACGCCCGACGACTCGCGGGCGCTCGCGCTGATCACCGACCCGTCGGAGGCCGAGATAACCGTGCGCGACGACATCGCAGGAGCGAAGGTGCATGTGAACGCCGACGGCACCGCGGCCCTGCGGTAGCCGCGCCGCTAGACGAGGTCGGCCAGCAGCCCGTCCACCCGTTGGCGCACCACGGTCTCGGTGCCAGGGCCGACGATGGCGTGCACCCGTCCTGCTTCGATGGCCTCGATCGCCGCCTCCGCGACCATCGCGGGATTCATCGCGCCTTCATCCCGTCCCCTCCTGCGCCCGGTGTAGCAGCGCCGTTACCTACGCCACATCGTTGCGACAAATCGTGTCGCTTACGGGTTGCCAATGACAGACGTTGCCATACCCGAGGCGACAGAAGCCCCGAACAAGCGGTGGAGCTTGGGCGAGCGGATCACCTCGTTCCTGGCGTCGCGACGTTGGTGGTGGCCCGGTGGGAGGGCCAGCTCGACGATGAGGCCGAACTGCGAAAGGTACCCGCGCTACGGTAAACCCGTGGGCTTGCGGACCGTGGGGCTGCTGCTGACGTTGTGGTGCGTGCTGGCGATCGCTCCGGCGTTCGTCATCGCGGTGTTCATGGGCGTGGACACCGAGGACCCCTCCGCAACCGTGCTGCTCGTCTGGATCGGCGGATACCTCGCACAGATCGCTGTGTTTTTCGTGATCACGTTGAAGACCGGCGGCGGAGGCTTTTTCGGCTGGTTGATCGCCTCGCTGGTGCCGTGGTCGGCGAACTGGGTAGCGCCTCTTTCGCCGTGGTGGCTGATCGCGTGCGTGGCCGTCGTCGCGGGCTACTCGTTGTGGTTCTACCGGTCGCTGACCCGCAGCCGCATCGGCTAGGGCGCGTTGGGCGGCACATCGCTGTACTGCAGCGTGTACCCCTCGGCGGAGAAGGTGAAGCCCTCGCCGGTCAACTCGCTGAGGCAGGACACCCCGGATTCCTGGACGTTGCAGCGGAATCCGGCCGCCGCCAAGATCCTGTTGAACGGCAGCGATTTCGCGGGGCCCGGGTCCAGCGCGAACTCGGATTGCTCAAGGGACACGAAGCGTGGGGCCCCTTCGCGCTCGACGACGATCGCGTTCACCGCATCCGGTTCGCCGTCGATTCCGAGGCTGGAATCCCAGCTGCTCGCCGACTCGCAGCCGGCCTTGGCGCGAGGAAGGATCGCGCATCTCCATTTGCCGCTTGGAGTGGTGAAGTAGTAGGCCGCGCTGCCGTTTACGTGTGCGACGTAGTCGAAGGCGTCGACGAGGTGGGCATTGCTCGGCGGCGGCGACGGCGCCGCCGACACGGTGGGTGTTTCAGTGTGCACCGGCGGTTCACCGGTGGTGACCACCCGCTGTCCCGAACACCCGGCAGCCAGGAACACGACAGCCAGGACCGCGGCCGTAGGTCGAGGGATCAACCGGAAACCAACGCGCCCAATGGCTGCTGCGGGTCGGCGAGGCGGTCAGGGTCGACAGGATTGCGGGAGCGGATCAGCGATTTGATGTCGTCGAGCCCTTCCCAGATGTTGACGTTCATTCCGGCTAGTACCCGGGTGTCGCGGTCGAGCCAGAACACCACGAATTCGCGGCCGTCAACGTCACCACGGAACACCACCCGGTCATAGTCGGGTGCGTGTCCGACGTACTCCATTCCAAGGTCGTACTGATCGGTGAAGAAGTAGGGGAGTTCGGTGTATTCGCCGGGCTTGCCCAGCATTCCGGCCGCAGCGACGGCGGGCTGTTTGAGTGCGTTGGCCCAATGTTCGGTGCGGATGCGCGTGCCGAACAAGGGATGTTCGGCGGCCGCGATGTCGCCGACCGCGAAGATGTCCGGGTCGCTGGTGCGAAGTGAGGCGTCGACCAACACGCCACCGTTGCCGGTGGCCAGCCCGGCTTGCTCGGCGAGAGCCGTGTTAGGCGATGCGCCCACCGCGACGAGCACGTGGTCGGCGCCGACGGTGGAGCCGTCACCCAGTTTCAATCCGGTCGCTTTGTCGTCGGACGTGGTGATCTCGTCAACTGTCGCGCCCAGTCGAAGGTCGACACCGTGATCGCGGTGCAGGCGGGCGAAGACCGCACCGACCTCTCGGCCGAGCGCCGTCTGCAGCGGCACCTCAGTGGCTTCGACGACGGTGACGGCCACGCCGCGTTCACGGGCGTCCGCGGCGACTTCGAGGCCGATCCAGCCTGCGCCGACGACGGCAAGCGACGATCCCTCGACCAGTGACGCTCGCAAAGCTGCGGCGTCATCGATCGTGCGTAGGTAGTGCACCTTCGCGGCGTCGGAGCCGGGAATGGGAGGCCGCCGAGGTTGCGAGCCGGTGGCCAGCAGCAGCTTGTCGTAGCGCACAGTGGTGCCGTCGGGCAGCGACAGGGTGTGGGCGTGGGGGTCGACCGCCGATACCTCGGTGCCCAGCTGCAATTCGATGTGGTGATCGCGATACCAGGCGGATGAGGCGACGGTGAAGTCGCCGAGCTCCTTCTTGTCGGCCATGAACTCTTTGGACAGCGGCGGACGCTCGTAGGGCAGGTGCTCCTCGGCGGCAAACAGCACGATGTGGCCGTCGAAATCCTTGTCCCGCAATGCTTCTGCGGCCTTCGCGCCAGCGAGACCGCCGCCGACGATGGCGAATGTAGACGACGTTGTCATGTCGCATGAGCCTACTCGGCCTCGGCCGCGGCCGGGTTGTGCTTCAACCGACCCGCGCTGACAGCAGCTCCTTGAGCTTTCGCGCGTTGTGGATGGCGTGCCCGCCGAGATCGTTGTTGAAGTAGACGAGAACCCGTCGGCCCTCTGCATGCCATTCGGCCACCCGATCGGCCCACCGGCGCAACTCTTCATCGGGATACGACCCGTGATACATCGAATCCTGGTCAGGTCCGTGCATCCGCACGTACACCAGATCGGCGGTAGCACGGGGAATCGTCGCGACCTTGGCGCCGCTCATGACCACGTATGCAGCGTGGTGTCGCTCCAGCATGGCGTAGACGGCGGGGTCATCCCACGACGGATGGCGCAGCTCCATCGCCACCGGGATCCCGTCGGGCATGACGGTCAAGAAGTGGTCGAGCCGCGCATCGTCGCGTTCCATCGCTGGATGTAGCTGCACCAGTAGCGCCTCGCGGCGGTCGCCAAGTGCCGTCCAGCACCGCTCGAATCTCTCGACCCACGGTTCGGGTGTACCGAGCCGCCGATAGTGCGTGAGCCCGCGGTGCGCCTTCACCGACATCGTGAACCCTGCGGGTAGCCGCTCCTGCCATCCCGCGAAGGTGGCGTCTTTGGGCCAGCGATAGAAGCTCGCGTTGAGCTCGACCGTGTCGAACTCCTCGACGTAGCAGGCCAGCCGCTTGGCCACCGGTAGCCCGGGCCGGTACAGCACGTCTGCCCAGTGATCGTAGGACCATCCCGATGTCCCGACGCGGATCATCGTTACTGGCTAACCCGGGCGTGCCGCCCGAAAACCTATTTCTGGGGCAAACTCTTCGCGTAGTCGACGCCACGGCGCACCCACGCTTGCAGCTGGCGTTTTGTTTTCACACCGTCCACCGCGACACGTAGCCAGCCCCGGGTTTCACGGCCCGCCATCACCATCGGTTCGACATGGTCGCGAACCAGCAGCTTCTCGGTCTCGTCCGGCGGCACCCGCACCATCAGGCCGCCGCGGCCGCTGACGGCCACCGACATGTTGCCGTTGATCAAGAACGCCAGCCCGCCGAACATCCGCTTCTCATCGACGCCGCGCTCGGCAGCGACGAGTTCGCGAATCCGGTCGGCCAAGTCTTCGTCATAGGCCATGCGAGCACGTTAACGCGCGCGACCGACATTCAGTCGGTCGATTTTGCACTCAGGGTCGCGACCGTTGTCTCTCAGACTCACGACCCTGAGTGCAATCTTGACGCCAGCCGGTCAGGCCGCGAGGGTGGCCGCTTCGTCGGCCGGCGCCAGTGCCAGCGCCACGATCTCTGCGACGTCGGTCATCGGCTTCACGTCCAGCGACTCGA
>DATFCF010000236.1:0-12431 GCA_035253445.1 Mycobacterium sp. | reverse complement strand
TAGCGCCTTCCCGCCGGCGTCGTCACCTCGTTCAGTCGAAGTTGGAGTCGATCGCGCCGAAGCGATCCCTATGCCCCTTGGCCAGCGGTGCAGAGACGGGTCATCCGGTGTGGAGTGTCGCGGTGGACCATCGTCCCTGCTTAGACCGCCACGTAATCCGAACTTCGACCTGTCGACGCTCCTCGTCTTCGAGGTGTACGCCGCGCGGAATCTGATCCATCTCCTCCGACTCTTGCCTGGAGCTGATCACTGCTGGAGACATAGTGTGTCTGAACTCCCCTGCGCAGCCGCCGTCTGCAATGCCGCATCATCTAGGCCGTCACACTTCATAACGAGGGTGCTTCGGTAGTACTCCAGCCATGATTCCAACGTGGGGCGTTCGTCGACGTCCAGCGGCGGCGTCGGTCGTTCAATCCTGGTCACAGGCGACGATTGTGCCAACCGTGACCGACGCCCTCCGCATGACCGGCGGGCCGCGCCACCATTAACCTGACCTGGTGGCAAATGTGTTGTCGGTCAACTTGGCACGTGTCCGCGCGAATCCCGATGCGCCGTCGAGGTTGACGGGTATCGACAAGGCGGCGGCGCAGGAGCCTGTCATGGTAAGGGCTCCGGGGCCGATGCGCGGCGGTCTCGGCAGCGGCCTTGTCGGCGATTCCATCGGCAACCCGAAACTCCATGGGGGCGACGACCAGGCCGTCTACGCGTACGCGCGAGAAGACCTCGACGGGTGGGAAACCCGACTCGAGCGCTCGCTCGCCAACGGAATGTTCGGAGAGAATCTCACCACGTCGGGCGTTGAGGTGACTGAGGCGCGGATCGGCGAGCGTTGGCGAGTCGGCACCGATGGCCTGGTGCTCGAAGTCTCCGCGCCTCGTACGCCCTGCCGTACATTCTCGGCGTTCCTGCAACTGGAGAAGTGGATGAAGACCTTCACGGAGGCGGCGAAACCCGGTGCGTATCTGCGGGTTATCTCGCCGGGAACGGTGCAGGCTGGTGACGCCATCTCCATCGACTTCCGCCCCGATCACGACGTGACGATCGGACTGGTATTCCGCGCACGTATGTCGGAACCGCGCCTGCTTCCGCAGTTGCTGGCGGCCGATGCGCTCTCATCGGAACTCAAGACCTATGTGCGCCGTCGGCTCGCGTCCAACGGAGACTGACACGATCCTCGGCCAAATCATCTGTTGCACTGGGGATTCCGCTACCCAAACTGGCCGGGCTGGTAATCGCCGGCGGGACGCTGGAGAATGACGTTCAGTCTGTTGAAGGCGTTGATGACGGCGATTTGGGAGACAAGTGCCGCTAGTTGGTCGTCGTCGTAGTGCTTGGCTGCGTTCGCCCAGGCATCATCGGTGACACCACCGCCGTCGGCGATGCGTGTCCCCTGCTCGGCGAGTTCCAGCGCCGCCCGCTCCGCCTCCGTGAAGACGGTGGCCTCGCGCCACGTAGCTACCAGGTTGAGCCGCACCGAGCTCTCGCCCGCCTGCGCGGCGTCCTTGGTGTGCATGTCGAGGCAGAAGCCGCAACCGTTGATCTGGCTGGCCCGGATTTTCACCAGCTCCTGGGTTGACGCCGGCACGGAACCGGCCGCGGCCTTGTTCGCCGAGACGAAATACTTGACGGTCTTCATCGCCACGTCGTTGTCGAGAATGTCGAGGCGAGCGTCCATGGTGTCTCCTTTACTTGCTTGTGTGCTCTTACCAGTACGACGACACAACGTCTCGGAATGTCAGGCCACGCGCCAACCTCACAGTTCGGAGCGGTGTTTCGTCGTATTGGTGACGGCAGATGCGACGAGGGGAAGGCTGACTGCACCATGAGCACCGATTCCGGACCAGAAGATGACGGATCCGATCCGGCCATCAGCGCTGTCGTGAGCGAGCGACGTCAGCTGACCAATCTCGCCTACCGGTTACTCGGCTCGTTGGCCGATGCTGAGGACGTGGTCCAGGAGACCTACGCCCGCTGGTACGCCATGTCTTTGCAGCAGCAGCAAGCCATCGAATCCCCCGGCGGCTGGCTGACGACGGTTGCGAGCCGCATCTGCCTCGACCTGCTCGGCTCGGCGCGGGCGCGACGGGAACGCTATGTGGGCGAATGGATTCCGGAGCCGGTGCCGGCATCGACGGAGTGGATCAGCGGGCAACGGGGTGGTCCCACCGACCCCGCCGACCGGGTCACCCTCGACGAGTCGATCAACATGGCCTTCCTGGTCGTACTCGAATCGATGACCCCGGCCGAGCGCGTCGCGTTCATCCTTCACGATGTCTTCCGCTACCCGTTCGCCGAAGTGGCCGAGATCGTCGGCCGTACACCGGCGGCATGCCGTCAGCTGGCCACCTCGGCCCGCCGGCGGATTGGCGCGTCGCAGGCTGCTCCGACTCCGACATCCCAGCAGGCCGGCATTGTCAAAGACTTCAAGCAGGCGTGGGAAGCCAAAAACATCAGTGCGATCGTCAGCCTCCTCGACCCCGAGGCCACTGCGATCGCCGATAGCGGCGGGCTCGCCAAGGCCCACCTCCACCCGATCGAAGGCAGCGAGCAGATCGCGCGCGCATACGTGGATATCGCCGGACTGGCTCCGAACCTGACCATCCTCGAGCGCACGGTCAATGGTCAGCCCGGTCTCGTCGCCCAGATAGACGGCGTGACAGTGACGGTGTACGCATTCGATATCGAGGGCGGCCGGATCAAGCGCATTTGGGCAGTGCGCAACCCTGAGAAGCTCCGGACCTGGACAACAGCCTGACACCTGCCCGTAGCATCAAGTCCTATCGCGCAACCCGGCTCCCGAAGTAATGCGCCAGGACAGAGAGCGGCACGTACATGACCGGACGGCAGTGCAAACGGTCTACATGGGCGATCCGCGTCGCCGGCATCGGCCTTCTCGGCGCACTCGGTGTTGGCGCATCGGCGGTGACGGGGCAGGCAAACGCCGAGCCCGTCCCTATCGATCCCCCGGTGCCAGTGACCCCGGTGCCGGACGCGCCGCCTGCCCCACCCCCACTGGGAGCGCCGCCCGTGCCGCCGGTCCCCGGTAACGAGTCACTTCAGCAGCCTGGTCAGTTCGCGTCGATCGGCGAGATCTTCAGCGACTTCAGCAACCCGGGCGCATTGATGGACAACATGTTTCCGCTGCCGGCCGCGCCGCCGACGCCGGTTCGTCAAATGCCGATGGGCGCGGCGCCGCCGCCTATAGATCCGCGGTTCCTCCCGGCTCCCTAGGGACTTGGCTTCCCCGGCGTCACCCGCACCGCGAGCATCGCGAGCAGGCCCGCCGTCAGCACGGCGCATATGCCGCCCATTCCTGCCCGGTCGGTCCCGAACGTGTCGATGAAGGTGAAGAACATCCACGGCGCGAGGAATGACGCCGCTCGCCCGGTGGTGGTGTACAGGCCGAAGGCCACCCCCTCTTTGCCTTCTTCCGACATCCGGAGCATCAGCGCCCGCGCGGATGCCAGAGTTGGGCCGACGAACAGGCACAGCAGCAGCCCACATATCCAAAAAGCCAGCGCCCCGGAGAGAGTCAGCAGGACAAGCCCGACCGTGACCAGGGCGGTGAGCGAGCCGACGATGACCGGTTTGGAGCCGACGCGGTCGTCGAGCTGACCACCCACTACCGCGCCGACTGCGGCGACGATGCACGCGCACACGCCGAACACCAACACGTCGGCCTGCGAAACGCCGTAAACCGTGACACCGAGTACCGCGCCGAAGGCGAAAATGCCCGTCAGCCCGTCTCGGAACACCGCGCTCGCCAGCAAGTAATACAGCACGTTGTGGTCGCGTCGCCACTCTCTCTTCACTTCGTCCCACAGCGCGCGATAGGCGCCGAAAAACCCGCTGACCGGGCGGCTCTCGACGGAGACAGGGGTGTGCACGGAGACCAGGAGCGGTAGCGCGAAGAGGGTGAACCAGGCTGCGGCGAGCAACATCGCCGCCCGCACATGCTGGCCGTCGGCTGCCGCGAGGCCCAGCAGCCCGCGGGTGTCGCCGTCGCCCTGGACGAACCCGACAAAGACGATCAGCAGCAACAACACGCTGCCGAAATAGCCTGCGGCCGAACCCAGCCCGGAGATCCGACCCGAGTTCTCCCCTGTCGAGAGTTGCCTCAACATGGCGTTGTACGGCACCGTCGCCAAGTCGCTGCACGCCGCGGTGCACGCCAACAGAATCAGACCCGGCCACAGGTAGTGGTAGTCGGCCCGGATCAGGCTCATCGCCGACGTCATCGCCACGACCAAGCCGGTGAGCACAGCCAGTGCCGTGCGGCGGCGGTGTGGAGCGTCGACCCAGATCCCGGTGGCCGGCGCCAGCACGGCAACGCACAGCCCCGCGATGGTCAGCACCCGGCCCAGCCAGCTCGCGGGTGTGGTGGGGCCGGGCAGCCCCGCCCCGACTTGCTCGGTGAGGTACACCGAAAAGACGAATGTGATGACGACAGCGTTCACACCCGTTGCGCCGCAATCCCACAACGCCCACGCCGCCACTCGGGAGCGCGAGGCGGCGCGAGGCGCTGCCGCGCGGCTGGTCATGGGCCGCATTACGTAGGTTCGGGCGCGTTGACGGATTCTGCCGCGCTTGGCTGTGCGTCAAGCTCGGGCAGCTGGCTCACGAGGTACTCGGCAAGCCCCCCGATGGTCGGATAGTCGAATACCGCGGTCGCGTTGATCGTGAACGCGCCGCCGAACTGACTGTGCAGCCGGTTGCGGAGTTCGATCGCCATTAGTGAATCCGTACCCAGATCCAGGAACCGACTGGTAGCGGCGGGCGGTTGGGCGAGCCGCAGGAAGTTCTGCACCTCGCGCTGAAGGAATTCGGTCACGAAACCGGCGCGCTGCGACACCGGTATCTCCTGCAGCTGCCGAAGCAATTCGCTGTCGCCTACGGTCTCCCCGACGGCGCTCGGCAACACGAGGTCGAGGATCGGTGGGCGCGAGCTGCCCAGCACCTTCGCGGCACGCTGCCAGTTGGCCTTGATGACGGTCGCCTGGCCGGTTCCGTTGGCGACGACCTCGGCGAGGGCGCCGAGAGCGGCCGAGGGTTCCAGCGGAACCAGGCCCTGCGCACCGATATTGGCGCGCGCGGCCTCCGACGAGGCCATGCCACCTTGGGCCCAGGGACCGAAGTTGACACCAGTGGCGGGCAAGCCTTGCGCCCTTCTTTGCGCGACCAGGCCGTCGAGCAGCGCATTGGCCGTCGCGTAGTTGGACTGGCCGGGTGAACCGAACAAGCTGGACACCGACGAGGACACGATGAAGAAGTCCAGCTCATCGTCTCTCGTCAGACGGTCCAAGTGGACGGCGCCGAATGCCTTGGGCGCCAGCGTGGTTCGGAATCGCTCCAGGCTCTGCTGTGACAGCAGTGCATCGTCGAGGACGCCGGCCAGATGCACCACTCCGGCGAGCGGCGGCAGCTCCGCGCGGATCCGCTCGAGCAGCTTCGCGACTTCGGACTCATCTCCGACATCGGCCGCGAAGGTGTGGATGCGGCACCGGTAGCGCTCGGTGATGTCCTCGATCGCTTGTTGCGCTTCCGCATCGGGTGCGCGCCTGCTGGTCAGCACGATGTCACCGGCACCGAGTTGGGCCAGATACGCAGCCGCGTGGAGCCCGATCGCACCGAGTCCGCCGGTGATCAGATAGCTCCGATCGGCCCGCGGCTGCAGCGGATTCGGGATCTGACACACGATCTTTCCGATGTGCCTTGCCTGCTGCATGCGGCGGAACGCCGCCCTGGCCTCCGTCAGCGGATAGATCTCGGCGGGCAGCGGCGTCCACTCGCCGTTGGCCAACCCCTGCGACACCTCGGTGAGCAAGGTGCGAATGCGGTCGGGATCGGTGAACATCACCGTGTCCAACGCGACGATCTCGTAGGCGATATCGGATCGGGCCTCGGCCATCCGCTCCGCTGACCAGATGTCGCGCTTGGCGATCTCGGCGAAGCGTCCGTTCTTGGCGGTGGCTCGTAGCGTCGCCTCGATGAAGCCCTCGCTGGTCAGGGAGTTGAGCACCACGTCCACGCCCGCGCCGCCGGTGTCCGCCAGGATCTGATCGGCGAAATCCGTAGTGCGCGAGTCGTAGACATATTCCACACCCAGCTTGCGCAGCGTCGCGCGCTTGTACGTGCTTGCCGTGGCGAAGACCGTGGCACCGCACTGCTGCGCCATCTGAACCGCGGCCAGGCCGACACCACCACTGGCCGCGTGGATCAGCACCTTGTCGCCGGGCTTTAGCTGCGCCCAGTCGAACGACAGCCGAACCGTCAGCGCCGCAGCGGGAATCGTCGCGGCTTCCACCGTGCTCACCCCGTCCGGGATCGGCGCCAGGAACTGGGCGGGCACGTTGAACCGACTCGAGAACGCGCCCTGCATGGAGCCGTAGACGCGCTGACCCACCTCGACTCCGTCGACACCCTCACCCAACCCGGTGACGACGCCGGCGAAGTCCCCGCCGATCGGTCCGGGGTCACCGGGGTAGAGACCCAGTACGTTCAGGACATCCCGGAAGTTGAGGCCCGCGGCCTCCACTCGGACCTGCACGTAGCCCTCGTCCGGCGGCGGCACGTCCGTCTCGGTCAGACGCAGGTTGTCGATCGCGCCACGTTCGGTGGGCGCCAGCACGTAGTCGGTTGAGCGCGGCACCGTGAGATGACCACTGCGCGCCCATGGCAACAGGCGTGAGGCCAGCAGCTTTCCTTGCCGCAGCGCGAGTTCCGGTTCATCGACCGGTGTGGCCAACAGATTGGCCAGTGCGTGCACGGCCTCCTGTGATCCGTCGCAATCGACCAACTTGCAGCGCAGCGCCGGTTCCTCGTTGATCGTGGTGCGACCGAATCCCCACAGCGCCGCCTGCACCGGGTCGACCGGCTCGCCGGATTCGCATGCCACGGCGTACTCGGTGACGATCCAGAGACCGTTCGGAAGTTTCACGCTGCCGCTTTGTGAGCCGCCCTGCACGGCGTGCACGGCGCTGAGCAGATTGGCGAGCTCGGTCTCGATCCGCGCGGAGACGTCCGCGCTCGACTCCTCTTCGCTCGGTGCGGTGGCGCGCCAAACGACGCCGGAGAACGGCAGACCGCGCTCGTGGGCCTGTGCCAACAGCTGTCCCACGAGCTCCGGATCGCCTGCCCGGTCGAACGGGATGCAGCCAGGTACCTTGGCGGCCAGTTCGCCGAATCCGGCAATCAGCCAGGTGCCGTTCGCGATTGCGGCATCCTCCCTCGCCGCAGGCGGCGGAACCTCGTGCCAGCCAACGGTGTACAGCAGGCGGGTGGCATCGCCGCCGAGCCCGCGCAACAGCGCTTCCCGCGGTGCGCGTTTGACCGTGAATTCGCGAATTCCCCCCAGATGGCGGCCACCCCGATCGACGAAATCGAGGTCGAAGACCTGGGTTTCGCTGTCGAGGGCGCTGGTGTGCCACGTCGCGCGGCAGTAGAACCGCCGTGGCATCTTCTCCCGCAGCGTCACCTGCCCGTACCGCAGCGGCAGGAACAGATCGCTCACGCCCTGTTCTGCCGCGAGAAGTGCCGGGAACGCCGGGAAGGCGACTCCGGTGCACAGGTCCATCAAGACCGGGTGCATCGGCTCGGTTCCGAGTTGTTCGGCGAGCTCTTGACCGACGACGATGTCGCCGATCGCCTCACCCTCACCGAGCCACAGCGACTTCAGGGAACCGGACCAGGTCGGACCCCACGCCAGCTCCATGTCGGCGAACGTCTCGAACAGCTCCTGCGGACGCATGCGGTTGCACCGCTCAATCGCCGCGTCGACGGGATCTGTCTGCTCGGATGCCGGCTCGTCGGTGTCTTCGCTGACGCCGGCGACCACGGTGCCTTCGGCGTTCAACGACCATTCGGCATCCCGAACACCGTACGGGCGGCTGTGCACCTTGAAACTCGACCTGGTGCCGTCGTCGACCGGATGCAACGTGAGCTGTACCTCGCGAGAAGCCTTCTCGGGCAGGATGATCGGCTCGTAGAAGAACACGTCCTTCACTCGCGCCGGTGGACCGACCGCGGCCAATGCCATCGCTGCATACGTCGCCCCGGGCACGACGACTGTGCCGTAGATGACGTGATCGGACAGCCATGGCTGCGATTTGACGGACAACCTACTGGTGTAGACGGTTTCGCCGGAAGCGAGATCCTTTGCGCTACCCAGGAGGCCTGAGGAAGGACCGCCCGACCCTTCCATGGCGATGTTGGATGCCTTGGGCCAGAAGCGACGCCGCTGAAATGGATAGGTCGGCAATTCGAGTCTGCGGCCGGTCTGGCGATGCAGCGCAGCGAAATCGGGACGGTGGCCGCCGACGTAGGCCGCGGCCAGCGCGTCGGCGATCTGGCGTCGGTCGGCTACGCCCTTCCGGAGCGAGACGATCGCCCGCGGCGCGGCCAAGTGCTCCGGCCATACCTGCACGGCAGCCCCGGTCAACACCGGTTGCGGACCGACCTCCATCAACACCGAGCATCCCAGCGCCGCGACGGTGCCCACACTTTCGGCGAATTGCACCGGCTGGCGGGAATGCCGCCGCCAGTATTGGGCATCGAGCGGAGTCTGGGCCGTGAGCACAGCGCCGGTGCGATTGCAGACCAGCGGCAACGTCGGGACACCGAACTGCAACTGCGCTGCGTACGACTCGAATTCACCGAGCACCGGATCCAGCAATTCCGAGTGGAAGGCGTGGCTGGTCTCCAGCCAGGTGCAGCGGATTGCGTCATCGCTGCATGCGGCGACAATCTGTTCCAGATCATCGCCTGGACCCGACAGCACGGTGTTGGGGCCGTTGTAGGCGGCGACCGACACCCGAGGGAATTTCTCGGCGACCGACTCAACGTGCTTGGCGTCGCTGAACACCGCCACCATTCGCCCACCTTCGGGCAGGCTGCCGAACATCCGGCCCCGCTCGGCCATCAGCCGTGCGCCGTCGGTGAGGCTGAACACTCCGGCCACACATGCCGCTGCGTACTGACCCACGCTGTGCCCCAGAACCACGTCGGGCTCGATGCCCCACGACTGCCACAGCCGGGCAAGGCCCATCTCGATGGCGAAAAGCGCTGGCTGCGCAAATGACGTGTGCCGCAACCTTTCTCCGGCCGCGCCGCCGGTTTCGCGATCGGTGGCGAACAGCACCTCCAGCAGCGAATGCGGCAGTATGTCGTTGACCGCGTCCGCGCACCGTGTCACGGTTTCGGCGAAAACCGGCTCAGCGGCGAACAACTCACGCGCCATCCCCGGATACTGGCTGCCCTGCCCGGTGAACAACCACGCCGTCGTCGGCCGGTTGGTGTGCTCGCCACGTACGACACCGGGTCGTGTGCGGTTTTCGGCCAGATCGGCCAGGCCCTCGCGCGCACCCTCGACCGAATCCACTACCAGCGCGGCGCGATGTTCGAAATGCGAACGGCCCATCCCGGCGGTGAGACATACGTCGGCGAGGTCGACATCCGGATGAGCGTTCAACCAGGCCTCATAGCGCTGCGCCAGCGTCACCAGTGCTTCTGGTGACCGGGCGGACAGCGCCAGCACATTGACAGGCTGCTTGTGAGTGTCCGATTCCACGGGCGCTGAAGCCGTCGCGACATCCGCGGTGGCCGGCTGTGGCGGCGCCTCCTCGATCAGCACGTGCGCGTTCGTGCCGGTGAACCCGAAGGAACTCACGCCCGCACGCCGCGGCCTGCCGCTGGCCTGCCACGGAATCGCCTTGTCCACGACCCGCACAGGCAGCGAGTCCCACGGGATGTGCGGCGACGGCTTTTCAAAATGCAGACTCTGCGGCAACATTTCGTGTTGCAGCGACAACACGACTTTGATCAGACCTGCTGCCCCTGAGGCCGACTCGAGGTGACCGATGTTGGTCTTCACCGATCCCATCAGCAACGGTCGGTCCGCATCACGCGACGCACCGTAGGCAGCCGCGGCCGCCTGCACCTCGATCGGATCACCCAGCGGGGTGCCCGTCCCGTGCGCCTCGAGGTAGTCGACATCGCCGCCCGCCAAACCGGCGCGAGCCAGCGCCGCCCCGATAAGCCGTTGCTGTGCACCACCATTGGGCACCGTCAGGCCACTGGACGCGCCGTCCTGGTTGACCGCGCTGCTGGAAATGACCGCGCAGACCCGATCGCCATCACGTACCGCGTCGCTCAGCCTCTTGAGCACGAGAATTCCGCAGCCTTCGCTGCGGACGTAGCCGTCGGCGGAGGCGTCGAAGGTCTTGCATCGTCCTACCGGGGAAAGCATCCTGGCGCGTGAGGCGGCGATGACTGTCACCGGACTCAGCAAGACGTTCACACCGCCGGCCAACGCCAAGTCGCAGTCACCGGAGTGCAACGCTTGGCAGGCCTGATGGACGGCCACCAACGCGGAGCTGCATGCGGTATCGACCGCGACTGCAGGTCCTTCCAGTCCGAGTGCGAAGGCAACCCGACCGGAAATGGCGTTGAGCGCATTGCCGGTGATGAAGTAGGGCTCGATCTTGTCGACCGACTCGGAGGACAGCAGATGCGCATACTCGTTGGCCGCCACCCCCGCGAAGATGCCGGTTCGGCTGCCGCGCAGCGCGCTTGGCGCGTACCCAGCCCTTTCGAGACCCTCCCAGGCCGTCTCGAGCATCAGCCGCTGCTGTGGCTCGATCCAGACAGCCTCGCGCGGGGAGATGCCGAAGAATTCGGGATCGAATCCGTCGATTCCGTCGAGGAATCCGCCGAAACGCGTGTAGGTCTTGCCCGGAGTCTCTGGATCCGGGTCGTAGAACTCGTCGATGTCGAACCGGTCCTCCGGGACCTCCCGGATCGCATCGACACCGCCGGACAGCAACTCCCAGAAAGCTTCCGGATCGGGCGCGCCGGGGAAACGGCACGACACCGCGACGATCGCGATCGGTTCGTCCGTGCGCGTCCTCACCACTGACGCCGGGCTTGCCCCCGATGTGGCGGATGCCTGCTCGCCGAGCCCGAGCACCTCGCCGAGCAGGTAGTCGGCCGCATCGGACAGACGCGGATGATCCATCACCAGGGTGACTGGTATCTCCTTGCCCACTCCTTGTTCGATGCGGCGCCGCAATTCGACTGCCATCAACGAGTCCATGCCGAGGTCGAAGAACCCCGTGTCCTCGCGGATTTCCGCGGCATCGACACGCGTCACCTCAGCTACCGCGTCGCGCAGGTAATCCGTCACAAGCTTCTTGCGCTGCTGCACTGGAGCAGCGGTGAGCCGCTCGACCAGCTGGGTCTTCCCGGACGAGGTGTCGGACGGCGCCGCGGTCGTCAGCTGGGAGGGCACCTCACGTTCCAACTCCGCCAGGAATGCTCGCCTGCCCGCCTGCTGGTACAGCGGCAGAAAACGGGCCCAGTCGATCCGGGCCACGATTCCTTGTGCGCGCGCCTGCGCGCCTTCGCGCGCGGAAGAAGCCGCCATGATGTCGGCCAGACCCGCGAGGGCGTCGGCGGGTGACAACGTCCGGACCCCGCGCTTATCCAGTCGCGCACGAGATTCCGCGTCGGCCATGCCCGCCGACCAGGGACCGAAATTGACACTGAGCCCAGCGATGCCCTGCTCGCGCTGGCGCCAGGCCAGCCCGTCGAGGAACGCGTTCGCCGCGCCGTAGGCGGTCTGGCCGAATCCGCCCCATACCGAGGCGATCGACGAGGTGCTGAGGAAGAAGTCCAACTTCAGATCAGCGGCTGCTTCGCTCAAATGCCAAGCACCCCAGACCTTCCCGGCGAAAACGCGATCTACTTCGCTATCGTCCAGATTGCTCAGCGGAGTGGTACCGATCACGCCCGCAGCATGGACAATGCCGGCTAACGGCGGTAGCTCGGCCTGCACCGTGGTCAAGAGGCGTGCGACGTCGTGCGCATCCGCGACATCGGCAGCAATGACCCGGAATTCGCAGCCGTGCTGTTCGCTCAGTGCGTCGATGCGTTGTTGCGTGGCATCGCTGGGCGCGCGTCGGCTGGTCAGCACCAAATGCTTGGCGCCGTGCGCGGCCAGGTATCCGGCGACCTCCAACCCTATGGACCCGAGGCCCCCAGTCACGAGATAGCTTGCGTCGCCACGCAATTCCAGCGGTGCACTGCTCGGCTGCTCAGCCCGCCGAACCAGCCGGGGAGCGTAGACCGCTTGAGCACGCAGCGCGATTTGGTCCTCCCTGATGGCCGAGTCGCGCGGCATCGTGATCCGGTCGATGAACCGAGACCATTCGTCGGGAGTGCCTTCCGCCAGATCTGCCAGCCCGCCCCACACTTGCGGAAGCTCCAGTGACGCGGCACGACCGAATCCCCACATGCAACTCTGATCCGGCGCGACGGTGTCCGCATCGGTGACTCGCTGTGCGCCACGGGTCACCACCCAGATGGGTCTGTGCAGTTCGGCGGCGATCGCAGCGCGGAAGAGCCGGCGAGTTCCGCCCAAGATACGGTGTTGCATC
>DATFCF010000235.1:0-2316 GCA_035253445.1 Mycobacterium sp. | reverse complement strand
GTACTCCTTGCCTTCGATGCGCAGCAGACCCTTCTCCTTCACCGCCGCCTCACTGCCGAGCTCGAGCAGATCTTTGCACGACATGACCTCGGCCTTGATGAAGCCCTTCTCGAAGTCGGTGTGGATGACGCCGGCCGCCTTCGGCGCCGTGTCGCCCTGGTGAATTGTCCAGGCGCGCGACTCTTTTGGGCCGGCGGTCAGGAACGTCTGCAGACGCAGCGTGTGAAAACCCGCCCGCGCCAGCGCATCCAGCCCGCGTTCGGTCTGGCCGATCGACTCCAGCAGTTCGGCGGCCGACTCGTCGTCGAGCTCCTGCAGCTCGGCCTCGATCTTCGCGTCCAGGAACACCGCATCCGCCGGCGCCACCAGCTCCCGCAGCGCCGTCACCCGAGCGTCGTCGGTCAGCACCGCCTCATCGGCGTTGAACACGTACAGGAACGGCTTGGTGGTCAGCAGGTTCAACTCACGCAGCGCCGAGGCGTCAACTCCGGCCGCGAACAGCGTGGTGCCACCGTTGAGAAGCTCCTGCGCGGCCACCGCGGCCTCGTGTGCTGCACGCCGGTCCTTGTGGGTTCGGGCTTCCTTCTCCAGCCGCGGCACCGCACGCTCCAGCGTCTGCAGGTCCGCCAGGATCAGCTCGGTCTCGATCACCTCGATGTCGGACTTCGGATCGATCCTGCCGTCGACGTGTGCGACGTCGTCGTCGATGAAAACCCGGACCACCTGGCAAATAGCGTCGCTTTCGCGGATGTTGGCCAGGAACTTATTGCCAAGTCCGGCGCCCTCGGAAGCACCCTTGACGATGCCCGCGATGTCCACGAACGTCACCGGCGCGGGCACGATCTTTTCCGAGTCAAACATCTTCGCGAGCTCGGCCAACCGCGAGTCCGGCAGCGGCACGACACCCTCGTTCGGCTCGATCGTCGCGAACGGATAGTTAGCCGCCAGCACGTTGTTGCGCGTCAACGCGTTGAACAGCGTCGACTTTCCGACATTCGGCAATCCGACGATTCCTAGGTTCATGCTCACAGGGTCCAGAGTGTAGGAGACTGTGACGGGCTCGCCAGAACCGCGCTGACGGCCACTTTTACCAAGAGCCGGTACGGTCTACCTGTGTCAGCACAGCGTGCACGGTCGGCGGTGACGGCCGACCACCGCTCTGCGCACCCCAACCTTCCGGGTGTTCCGTGGTGGGGTGCTGTGCTGGTCGCCGTCACGGCGACCGCCATCGGCTTTGCCTACGACGCCGGTTCCGGTGCCAAAGAACTGAGCCTGGTCTTCGCGGCGTCGTACATGATCGGCTGCATCGTCGCGGTTCTCGCGGTGCGGCAGAACGGAGTCTTCACCGCGGTCATCCAGCCGCCGCTGATCCTGTTCGTCGCGGTGCCGACCTCGTACTTCCTGTTCCACGGCGCCACGTTCACCGGCATCAAGGACGTGCTGATCAACTTCGGCTATCCGCTCATCGAGCGGTTCCCAGTGATGTTTTTCACGTCGGCCGCCGTGCTGCTGATCGGGATGGCCCGCTGGTATTTCGGGATGTCGACGCGCCGCGCCACGCCGCACGCCGCGGCCAAGGAGGCGACGAGCTTCAGCCTGACGTCGAAGGTGTCGTCGCTGCTGTCCCGGGAGCCCGCCGACGACGAAGAAGACGCGGCAGTCGAGACCCCGCCCCGCAAGCACTCCATCGAGCGATCCAGCCGCCCGACCAGGCCCGCGGCCGACAAATCCACCCGCAACGGCCGACCCACCAAGCGCACCCGGCCTCCGCAGTCACGCCATGCCCGCCCTCCGGAGACCGAACTCATCGAACCGGTCGTCGAACGTCCACGCCGGCCCCGCTCCGCCCGGCAGACCGAGCAACCGCATGTGCCTCCCGCCGAACCACGGCGTCGGCCACGCACGTCGTCGACCCGCGAGCCCCGCAAGCGGGTGCCGCCCGCCGACCGTCGCATCCCCAATGAGCGCACCGAACGTCGCCGCCGCTTGGACGACTACCAGCCGTCAGAACCCCACGGCACCAACGGCAACGGCACGCATCACCCGGTCTCGCGGGTGCGCTACCGCGGCGACGTGGACGACGCCGAGAATCGCACGGAGTATCGAACCCCCCGGCGGTCCCGACATGATCGCGAACCCGAACGCTGGGAATACGACATCTAGCTCGGCGCGCGCAGGAATCGGCCGGCGGCGTCCACCGCAGGCGCGGAACTACCGGCATCACTGACGAAAACGGCCAGTGCCAGGTCGCCACTGATGCCGACGAACCAGCCGTGCGCGTGCTGGTCGTCGATGTATTCGGCGGTGCCGGTCTTG
>DATFCF010000234.1:0-5451 GCA_035253445.1 Mycobacterium sp. | reverse complement strand
GACTACGTCGACAACTTGCTCAACACGTTGCCCGATGCCTACCAGGCTTTGGCCCGTCAGGGCATCTACGGCGATTTCTTCAGCTTCTATCTGTGCGACGCGGTGCTGAAACTCAACGGCAAGGGCGGTCAGCCGGTGTATGTCAAGGTCGCTGGGCAGAGCACAGGGCGGTGTGCACCGAAATGAAACCCTTTACGGAACGCAACCGCGTCGTCATCGGGGCGGTCGGGCTCGCCCTTGCCGTCGGCATCCTGGTCGGTTCTCTGCAGTACGACAAGCTGCCGTTCTTCGACTCCGCGAAACAGTACTCGGCTTACTTCGCCGAGGCCGGAGGCTTGCGCACGGGTGCCGCGGTGCAGGTGGCGGGCCTGCGGGTGGGCGAGGTGTCCAGCATCGACTTGGAGGGAGCCCGCGTGGTGGTCACCTTCAAGGTCGACAAGAAGATCCACCTCGGCGATCGAGCCGAGGCAGCGATAAAGACCAAATCGCTGCTCGGTGCCAAGCTCCTGAACATCACACCGCGCGGCGATGGTGAGCTGACGCAGGCCATTCCGCTCGAGCGGACCAAGTCGCCGTACCAGTTGCCGGATGCGCTCGGCGATCTGGCGAGCACGATCGGAGGGTTGAACACCGACCAAGTGTCCGAATCGCTTGCCACGCTGGCGCAAACATTCTCGGAGACTCCACCCGACATCAAGATCGCCGTCGACGGCGTAGCCCGGTTCTCTGAAACACTCAACAAGCGGGACGCCCAACTGCGCGAACTGCTGGCCGACGCGAACAAGGCGACTGCAGTCTTGGCCCAGCGTAGTGATCAGGTGGTCGGCCTGATCGCCAACACCAACGCTTTACTGGCGGAGCTGCAAGGCCAAAGCGCCGCCCTGGATCAGATCTCCGACCATCTGTCTTCACTGGCAAAACAACTATCCGGCTTCATCGCCGAGAACCGCGAAACTCTGCGGCCCGCGCTGGAGAAGCTGAATGGAGTGCTATCGATCGTCGACGGTCGCAAGGAGCGCGTTCAGAAAGCGCTCGAGCTAGCCAAGGGCTACGTGATGAGATTGGGCGAATCGGTTTCGTCGGGGCCTTTCTTCAAGGCATACCTCGCGAACCTGCTACCGGGACAGTTCCTGCAGCCGTTCATCGACGTGGCATTCTCCGACCTCGGCCTCGACCCGAATGTGCTGCCGCCGTCCCAATTGCACGATCCGCAGACCGGCCAGCCTGCCAGCCCGGCGCTGCCCGTTCCCTACCCGAGAACCGGTCAGGGCGGAGACCCCAATCTGACACTGCCCGAGGCGATTACGGGCAACCCCGGTGATTCGCGCTATCCCTACCGCGAACCCACGCCCGCCCCGGCTCCTGGCGGACCGCCACCCGGACCACCCGCGTTGTCACCACCCGTCCCTGTCGCACCGGTGCCTGAGGAGGGAGGGCAATGACCGCCACACGCAACGTCAGGCTCGGACTGGCCGTCGCGCTGATCGTGACCCTGCTGGCAGGCATCGTTGTGGTCTCCAGCACGATATGGAACTCCGCGAGCAAGACCCACATCGTCGCCTACTTCGACAACAGCAACGGCATCTTCGTCGGTGACGAGGTCCGCATCCTCGGCGTCCCCGTCGGGGCGATCGACAAGATCGAGCCCCAGCCGGAGCGCGCGAAAATCACCTTTTGGGTGGACGACCGGTATTCGGTGCCGGCCGACGCCAAGGCGTTGATCTTGTCACCACAGTTGGTGACTGCGCGCGCGATTGCACTCACGCCCGCATACACCGGCGGGGACGCAATGGCCGACGGCGCGGTGATCCCGCAAGACCGCACTGCGGTCCCGGTGGAATGGGACGACTTGCGTCAGCAGTTGGAGAAGCTCAGCGACGCCCTGCAACCCACGCAACCGGGAGGGGTCAGCACGCTGGGTGCCTTCGTCAACACGGCTGCGGACAATCTTCGCGGCGAGGGGTCGAATATTCGTGACACCGTTATCAAGCTGGCTCAAGCCTTTTCAGCATTGGGCGACCACAGCGGCGACATCTTTTCGACGATCAAGAACCTGTCTGTTTTCGTGTCGGCGCTGCAATCGAGCAGTGACCTGATGGCACAGCTCAACCACAACTTCGCCGCCGTACTCGCGCCGCTGGCCGACGACCCGAAGGAGGTCGGCCGTGCAGTAGATGACCTCAACACCGCGCTGGGCGACGTGCAGACCTTTGTCGCCGACAACCGCGAGACCCTTGGCACAACGTCGGACAAGCTGGCCGCGGTGTCGACAGCGATTGTCGACAGCCTCGACGACGTCAAGCAGCTACTCCATTTGGCGCCCAACGCCCTTCAGAATCTCTCAAACGTCTACCAGCCTGCGCAGGCGGCACTCACCGGTGCGTTGGCCATGAACAACTTCGCCAACCCGATCGAGTTCCTGTGCGGCGCGGTTCAGGCGGCGTCGCGACTTGGGGCGGAGCAGTCGGCGAAGCTCTGTGTGCAATACCTGGCGCCTATCATCAAGAACCGGCAGTACAACTTCTTGCCGTTCGGTGCCAACCTCTTTGTCGGAGCACAGGCTCGACCGAACGAGATCACCTACAGCGAGGATTGGATGCGGCCCGACCATGTCCCGCCAGCGCCAGCGCCAGTGCCAGTGCCAGCGTCCGCGCCTGCAGCGCAGGCCGGTGCGCCGCCGCTCGCAGCCGAATCCACGGTGCCGACCGATCCGGCGCAGGGTCTGCCCGGCTTGATGGTGCCCCCAGGAGTCGGGCCGTGAACCGGATCCGGCTGGGCGTGTCTGCACTCCTGGCGATGCTGACGATATCCGGGTGTGGCTGGCAAGGACTGAACTCCCTGCCGATGCCCGGCACCGAAGGGGATGGACCGGGAGCGTTCACTGTTCAGGTTCAGCTACCGGATGTCACTACAGTGCAACAGAATTCACGCGTTCGCGTCGATGACGTGAATGTGGGTACTGTCACCAATATCGAACGCCAAGGTTGGCACGCACTGGTCACGATCAAACTCGACGGTTCGGTCAACCTGCCCGCCAACGCGATCGCCACGGTGGGACAAACCAGTGTATTCGGCTCGACGCACGTCGAACTCGCCGCTCCAAACGGCGCCGCTCCCGAAGGACGGCTGCACGGTGGCTCGCTGATTCCACTGTCATCGGGTGCTGCTTACCCGACCACCGAACAGACACTCGCGGCGCTCTCGCTACTGCTGAACGGGGGCGGCGTCGGCCAGATCCAGGAGATAACAAAGGAATTCAGCGCTGCCTTTGCCGGTCGCGAGCAGGACCTGCGCAGCTTGATTCACCAGCTCGACGAGTTCATCGCCCGCGTCAACGACCAAACAGACGACATCACCGCCGCCACCGAAAGCCTCAACCACCTTGTGGGCCAGTTCGCCGAACGGAAGCCGGTGCTGGACACCGCCCTGCGAACGATCCCCGATGCGCTTGCGGTTCTCAAGGAGCAGCGCGCCAACCTCGCCGAGGCCCTCGATCGGTTCGGCAAGTTCAGCGCACTCACGGCCGATGCCGTCAACCAGACCAAGGAAAGCCTCGTCCAGGAATTCAAGGACATTGGGCCTGTGCTGGAGTCGTTGGCCAACGCCGGACCCGCCCTGACCCGGTCGCTGAGCTTTCTGTCCACCCTGCCTTGGCCGAAAGAGACCCTCACCAACGCGTTTCGCGGCGACTTTGCGAACATGACCCTCGTCGTGGATATGACCCTCAGCCGTATCGACTCCTCGCTGTTCACCGGCACACGTTGGGAGGGCGACCTCACCGAATTGGAACTGCAATGGGGTCGCACCATCGGCCAAATGCCCAGTCCGTACACCGCAGGGAACCCGCTGACCGTTCCGTACCGCTTCGACCAGGGGCGCTGACATGTATCTCGACAGGCGAACCAAGATTCAGCTGGCCATCTGCTCCATCGTGTCGCTCGTCGCCGGTGCCGTCATGATCTTCGGCTACATTCGGCTGCCGGCGCTGCTGTTTGGCGTTGGCCAGTACACCGTCTCCGTGCAGCTGCCCAGCACGGGCGGCCTGTATGAGGGCGGCAACGTGACCTATCGCGGCACCGAAGTTGGCCGGGTGTCACAGATTCGGCTCTCTGACACCGGTGTCGTCGCGACGCTGTCGCTGCGCTCGGACATCCCGATCCCATCCGACCTTGACGCGCGGGTGAACAGCGTCAGCTCAATTGGCGAGCAGTTCATGGCCCTGACCCCGCGGGACGGGACGTCGAGGCCGCTCAAGAACGGCGATGTCATAGCGCGCAACCGCGCGTCGGTCCCGCCGGATATCAATGCGCTTGTGGCAGCGACCAATCGCGGCCTGCAGGCGATCCCGCGCGACAATCTGAAGACAGTGGTCGACGAAGGTTACGTCGCCGTCGGCGGGCTGGGCGCAGAGATTTCCCGCCTGGTGCGAGGGTCAACGACGCTGGCCATCGACGCCCGGGAACACCTCGACTCGCTGACCACGCTGATCGACCGGTCACAACCCGTTCTGGACTCGCAGGCCCAGACTGCGGACGCCATCCACGCGTGGGCCGCGCATCTGGCCACCGTTACACAGCAACTGCAATCCCACGATGACTCCGTCACCGGGCTGATTCAACGAGGTGCGCCTGCTGCCGCCGAAACACGGCAGTTGTTCGAACGGCTGCGGCCCACCCTGCCGATCTTGTTGGCGAACTTGGTCACCGTAGGGGAGGTCGCGGTGGCGTATCAGCCCAACATCGAGCAGCTGTTGGTGCTCGTACCGCACGTCGTGGAGGAGTATCAGGGCGGCATCATCTCCAACGTCGACACCAAACAGGACTACAAGGGCGCTTTCCTGGATTTCAACCTCAACGTGAACCTGCCTCCGCCGTGCACTACCGGTTATCTACCCGCCCAGCAGCGACGGCCGGCGTCGTTGGAGGACTACCCCGATCTCCCGGCCGGCGATCTCTACTGCCGGGTGCCGCAAGACTCGCCGCTGGTCGCGGTGCGCGGCGCGCGCAATGCACCGTGTGCGACCGTACCTGGCAAACGGGCCCCCACAGCACAAATGTGTGACAGCGACGAGCAGTACGTACCGCTCAACGAAGGCACCAACTGGAAAGGCGATCCCAACGCCACGTTGTCTGGCCAGGACATTCCGCAACTGCCGCCGGGATCCGCCCCTGCGCCCGTCGCACCTCCCGCCCCCGCGCCCCCGCCCCTTGCCGTCGTCGAGTACGACCCGGCAACGGGCACGTATCTCGGACCGGACGGGCAGGTCTATACGCAGGCCAATCTCGGGCAGACGGCAACGGAACACACGTGGCAGAACATGCTCGTGCCGCCCGCTGCCAATTGAGCGGGCAGTGGCGCGGCTACCGCGCGTTCGACGAGTAATCAGAACTGCGCACAAGCACTCGGGCTCGGCAGCTGATCACCGCTGCGGAGACCACCAGCTGTCGCGGT
>DATFCF010000233.1:0-15593 GCA_035253445.1 Mycobacterium sp. | reverse complement strand
TGCCGCTGGGAGCACGTGATGAGCGAGGACGTCGAGCGCCGCCTGGTGCAGGTCCTCGACAACCCCACCACCTCGCCGTTCGGCAACCCGATTCCCGGCCTGTCCGAGTTGGGCGTCGGCGACCACTTGGCCAATGACGCCATCAACCTGGTCCGGCTCACCGAACTGCCGGCCGGGATGCCCGTCGCGGTTGTGGTGCGCCAACTCACCGAACACGTCCAGGGAGACGCCGAACTCATCGCCCGGCTCAAGGACGCCGGCGTGGTGCCCAACGCGCGAGTGACCGTGCAGGGCAACGACCATGGCGGGGTCATGATCGTGATCCCCGGCCATGAGCAAGTCGAGCTGCCGCATCACATGGCCCACGCCGTGAAGGTCGAAAAGGTCTAGCGCAGACCTACCCTGCACGTCTTCCGAACGGCCGCTTTTTCGGCAGCCGCACGCCCAACTGATCGGCCAGACGGTAGCCCGTGACGGCCAGTTCACGAATCTGTTCGGGTCGCATGCCCGACTGCAGGGCAGTGTCGAGCATGCCTGCCATCCGGTGAGTGGGGTCGCACCGCAGCGCCGCCTCCAGCGACACCCCGGCCAGCGGGCCGTCGCCGCGAACGTAGGCCGAGAACGCGAGCAGCACCAGTGCCTCCACCCGCCATGGGTCGGGCAGGGTGCGCGATAACACCGCCCACAGCGACTCGGCCTGCCCGGCGCTCTCCCCCACCGCGAGCGCATACAGGGTGTCGCGCACACGCGGATCTTTCAGCGCCCACGCCAGCCTTGCCAGCTGGTCATCCGACAACTCCCGGCCATCGACCACGCGCGCGGCCGCCGCAATCGCGTCTTCGATATCACCGCGCGCCTGGTCATCCGGGCGTTCGGCGCCAGCCGATGTGCGGTCGGCGATGACGTCGGCAAGGGCGGCGCGGCGGGCGGGATCAGTTATCTCGATGACCTGCTGCAGTTCGGCGCGGCGGGTGTACAGCCTGCGCCCGTCCAGAACGGCCGCCATCGCCAGCGGAGACGCCGACGGGTCGTTCACAGTGCCTGCGTTGCCGCAACCATCCGCGCAATGCCAGCGGCCACCCGCGGCGACCCGATCCACCACGTGGGCGGCCAGTAGTTCAATGCCCCGCGCGGCCAGCGAGTCGCTCAGGACAGCGGCCAGTTCGCGGTATTCGTCGTTGCACATCCGGCAGTCGGCCCCGTCCTCGTCGACCACGACTGCGATCGCCGAATCCGGTTTCGCCGCGGCGGCAACGTCGGCGATGCGCCCGACCGAATCCAGCAGTTCGTCCGAAAGATCCACGCGCATAACGCATCCCATTTCGCCGCGGTCAGCGGTCACGAGCACGAGGGACTTTTCGGGCACGAAGCCGAGCACGGCCGGCAGGGCGGCAATCAGGACGGCGGGCCGGTTCAGATGAAAATCAGGTGGTTGCGAAGTCATGACCCAAACCTGGCGATCGGAACCGTCGACTACGCCTGGTGAAGTGAGCAACCAAGCGCGGCTTGGGGATGAAATCGCGACTGTGTATGAACTAGGGGCCGCCGACGCGATGCACCTTGAGCACCGCATCGGTGAACAACGCGTCCAGCGACTGCGTATCAGGCGTGGTGTCGGTGCCGCCGTCATGCAGCCATGTGGCACGCACGAGCACCTGGCCGACTTGGGCCACCAACGTCAACGTTCGGCGTGTCGATCCCGACGGCGAGGCGACGGTCTGGTCGACAGCGTAGGTGTCGTCGGCGTCGACGGGCGGGGCGGGCAACATCGTCGCCGTCACCGAGAACGTGTCGCCGTTGCGGACGGCCTCGAACGACGGGCAGGCGGTCAGTTGTTCGACCCTGGCGCGCAGCCGCGGTGCGCGCGTTGTCACCGCAACGATCAGGGTGCTGGCGTCCTCGCTGTCGGTGCCCTGCGCGGCGGCGGTGTGGTGCGGCGCGAGCGGCGGCGGCGTGCAGGCCGGCGGGGTGACCACGGATCCGCCGGGGACACCGTCGATGTCTTGCAATACCCGATCCACCGCAGTCCCGTCGAGCAGCACGGCGGGATACCGCGCGGGAAAGCGCTCGGGTTCAATCAACAAGTCCGCCACCGGAATCGGCGGGCGCTCCTCGCCCCCAGGCACCGCGGGATGCGCCGCCCCGACGATCACCCGGGTGCAACCACTGAGCAGCATTGCGGCCATGAGCAGCGCGCAACCCACGACTACCGACCCCGACCTGGCCATCGACGTCATCGTCTCACCGGTCGGCCAGACGTCCGGGCAGGCGCGCGCGTAACTTCCGATTTGCTGCCCCGCGCAGTTAATTCACCTCCTATTGACGCCAGTCGGCATGCGAGATTGCCGCAACCGGCGTACACCTTGTGCCATGGCTTCTGTGCTGGAGTATGACCTCGTCGTCATTGGATCGGGCCCGGGCGGGCAGAAGGCCGCGATCGCGGCGGCAAAGCTCGGCAAGTCGGTCGCCGTCATCGAGCGCGGGCGGATGCTGGGCGGCGTTTGCGTGAACACCGGCACGATCCCGTCCAAGACGCTGCGCGAGGCCGTCGTCTACCTCACCGGCATGAGCCAGCGCGAGCTGTACGGCGCGAGCTACCGGGTCAAGGAGAAGATCACCCCCGCCGACCTGTTGGCCCGCACCAGCCACGTCATCGGCAAGGAGCAGGACGTCGTCCGATCGCAGCTGATGCGCAACCGGATCGATTTGGTCCAGGGCCACGGCCGTTTTGTCGACGCGCACACGGTGCTGGTCGAGGAACCCACCCGCGGCGAGCGCACGACCGTCAGCGGTGAGTACATCGTGATCGCCACGGGCACCAAGCCGGCCCGGCCCACCGGTGTCGAGTTCGACGAGGACCGCGTGCTGGACTCCGACGGCATTCTCGACCTGAAGTCCCTGCCGGCGACGATGGTGGTGGTCGGAGCCGGCGTCATCGGCATCGAGTACGCCTCGATGTTCGCCGCCCTTGGCACCAAGGTGACGGTCGTGGAGAAGCGCGACAACATGCTGGAGTTCTGCGATCCGGAGATCATCGAGGCGTTGAAGTTCCACCTGCGCGACCTGGCGGTGACGTTCCGCTTCGGCGAGGAGGTGACGGCCGTCGACGTCGGCGCGGCGGGCACGGTGACCACGCTGGCCAGCGGTAAACAGATACCGGCGGAGACGGTGATGTATTCGGCTGGGCGGCAAGGCCAAACCGAACATCTGGACCTGTCCAATGCAGGTCTGGAAACCGACAGTCGCGGGCGGCTCTTCGTCGACGACCAGTTCCAGACCAAAGTCGACCACATCTACGCCGTCGGCGATGTGATCGGCTTCCCTGCGCTGGCCGCGACATCGATGGATCAGGGCCGGCTGGCCGCGTATCACGCGTTCGGTGAGCCGTGTAAGGGCATGACAGAACTACAGCCGATCGGCATCTATTCGATCCCCGAGGTCTCCTATGTCGGGGCCACCGAAGTGGATCTGACGAAGGATTCGATCCCGTACGAGGTCGGGGTCTCGCGGTATCGCGAGTTGGCGCGCGGGCAGATCGCGGGCGACTCGTACGGCATGCTCAAGCTGCTGGTGTCCACCGAGGACCTCAAGCTGCTCGGCGTGCACATCTTCGGCACGAGCGCGACCGAGATGGTGCACATCGGCCAGGCCGTGATGGGTTGTGGCGGCACGGTGGAATACCTCGTCGACGCGGTCTTCAACTATCCGACGTTCTCGGAGGCCTACAAGGTCGCCGCGCTCGACGTGATGAACAAGCTGCGCGCGCTCAATCAGTTCCGCACCTAGTCCGATGGTCGGACTCTCCCCCTACGCTTCGCGTGGGAGGTACCCCCACACCACGACTCGTTCCTCGCCGTTTGATCGTCGTCCGCCTAGTCGCACCCGTCGTTGAACACGGTAGGCGGGTCATCGGCAGGGCCGCCGGCCTCGGCGCGGCTGAGCAATCCGGCGATCGCGTCGTCGAACGGTGGCGAGTAGGAGCTTTCGTCTTGGCATCCGCCGCCGTCGAGACCGCCGACCAGACCAATAACCGTCGAGCCGGTGATCCATGGCGCACCGGAGAAACCGGCGACCAGGCCCTCGCATGGCAGCGACGGAAACCCTTGTGTCGCAGTCGCAGTGGGCGCCCGACACGCGATCGGACCGCCGCCGTCACCCATCGGGTAGCCGGTGACCGTGACGACTGTCCCCCGCTTCGGAGCCGACCCCAGCGTCAGGCCACCACCGGCTTGAGCCTGGATGGTGCCGCCCGACTCGCGACTCACCCTGGCGATCGCGAAGTCGGCAAGCGGATCCTGGTTCTGCACCCACCGGGGGTCCAGGTAGGTGGCGTCGAGGTGCCAGACGTTCTCCGGCGCGGCGTCGTTGTTGAAACCAGCGACGAATGTGGCGTCGACGCCGTCGGCGAGGCAGTGCGCCGCGGTCAGGATCAGGTCTCCCCCGGCCGAGTCCAGCACCGCGCCACTGCAGGCATGAAATGAGCCGTCGCCAATAAACACCGCACCCACCTCGGGGTCGGGTTGCACGGGTTGCGCCGTGGCCGGTGCGACCGGAGGTTCCGGAGGTCGCGGGGCGGCCGTGCTGGGATGCTCGGTGGTGCCGGAACGGGCGCACGACGCCATCACCGCGACCAGGAGTGCGGTCGCCAGGACCGTGCGGGCCGCCGCCGATACGCGCATCCCACCGATCTTGCCCGAACGGCCTGCGCGCGACAGTGGGCAAACATCGCCGGGTGGGGCGGCAACGGCATCCACCGCGATATGCGGGACACTAGGTGTTACGAGGAGGCGAGGCAGAATGGCTGACCACCCAGGTAGTCCAGATCAGCACTACCAGCCCGAGCAGACCGGGATTTACGAGTTGGAGTTCCCTGCGCCGCAGTTGTCGTCCGACGACGGCCGCGGACCGGTGATGATCCACGCCCTCGAAGGCTTCTCGGACGCCGGACACGCCATCCGGCTGGCCGCCGCGCATCTCAAGAACACCCTGGACACCGAGCTGGTGGCGTCGTTCGCCATCGACGAACTACTCGATTACCGCTCGCGGCGTCCCCTGATGACCTTCAAGACCGACCACTTCACCCACTACGAGGACCCCGAGCTCAACCTGTACGCGCTGCATGACACGGTCGGGACCCCATTCCTGTTGCTCGCCGGCATGGAGCCTGACCTGCGCTGGGAGCGGTTCATCACCGCGGTGCGACTGCTGGCCGAGCGACTCGGCGTTCGGCGGGTCATCGGGCTGGGCACCATCCCGATGGCCGTGCCACACACCCGCCCCGTCACCATGACCGCGCATTCCAACGACAAAGAGCTGATCACCGATCACCAGCCCTGGGTCGGTGAGGTGCAGGTGCCCGCCAGTGTGTCGAACCTGCTGGAGTTCCGGATGGCCCAGCACGGCCATGAGGTCATGGGCTTCACCGTCCACGTCCCGCATTACCTGGCCCAAACCGACTACCCCAGTGCGGCCGAGGCGCTGCTTTCCGAGGTCGCCAGGAGTGGTTCGCTGCAGATACCGACGGCGGCGCTCACCGAGGCGGCTGCCGAGGTGCACGACAAGATCAACGAGCAGGTCGCCACGAGCACCGAGGTCGCTCAAGTGGTGGAGGCACTGGAGCGACAGTACGATGCCTTCGTTGCCGCTCAGGAGAACCGGTCGCTGCTGGCGCGCGATGAAGATCTGCCAAGCGGTGACGAACTCGGTGCCGAGTTCGAGCGATTCCTTGCGCAACGTGACAAGTTCGAAGGCGGCTTCACCGACGACCCGGACAACAAGTAGCTGCCCCACCGGCCCGACGACGAAGTTGGCGAAATGACCCGGATTCATGGCTGAACGAAAGCCCAACTTGCGTTCCGTGAGGGAACTGACGCCGACACTGGCGTACCGGACCATCCATGGGTACCGGCGCGCGTACCGGGTTGCCGGTTCCGGCCCGACGATCCTGTTGATTCACGGCATCGGCGACAACTCCACCACGTGGAGCACGGTTCAGAGCAAGCTGGCCCAGCGGTTCACGGTCATCGCCCCTGACCTTCTGGGCCACGGCAAGTCTGACAAGCCGCGCGCCGACTATTCGGTGGCCGCATACGCCAACGGCATGAGGGATCTGCTCAGCGTGCTCGACATCGACCGGGTCACGGTGGTCGGCCACTCCCTGGGCGGTGGGGTCGCGATGCAGTTCGCCTATCAGTTCCCGCAGCTGGTCGATCGGCTGATCCTGGTTGGGGCGGGCGGGGTGACCAAGGACGTCAACTTCGCGTTGCGGCTCGCCTCGCTGCCGATGGGCAGTGAAGCACTGGCGTTCCTGCGCCTGCCACTGGTGTTGCCCGCGCTGCAGGTGGTGGGCCGGATGGCCGGCGGCGTGATCGGCTCAACCGGCTTGGGCCGCGACCTTCCCGATGTGCTGCGGATTCTGGCAGACCTGCCGGAGCCGACCGCCTCGTCGGCGTTCGCCCGCACGTTGCGCGCTGTGGTCGACTGGCGCGGCCAGGTGGTCACCATGCTGGACCGATGTTATTTGACGCAATCCGTTCCAGTGCAGTTGATTTGGGGCGACCGCGATTCGGTGATCCCGGTGAGCCACGCCCGGATGGCGCACGCCGCGATGCCCGGTTCGCAGTTGGAGATCTTCGAAGGTTCCGGGCATTTCCCATTCCATGACGATCCGGACCACTTCGTCGAGGTCGTCGAGCGGTTCATCGATTCCACCGAGCCCGCCATCTACGACCAGGATTACCTGCGAAGCCTGCTGCGCAGCGGCATCAGTCCGGACACCATTTCCGGGTCGATCGACACCCGCGTCGCCGTGCTTGACGCGATGGGCACCGACGAACGCAGCGCGACCTGACAGGCGGGGAGCCGACCGCAAACCGATAAGAAGTAGCATCGGCCCATGGCCATCGACGTGACAGTGCTGCGCGTTTTCACCGACCCTGACGGCAACTTCGGAAACCCCCTCGGCGTCGTGGACGCCAGCACGACCGACCCTGCCGACCGGCAGCGGATAGCCACCGAATTGGGTTACAGCGAAACGGTATTCATCGACTTGCCAGCACCCGGAACCAGCACGGCACACGCGCGAATCTATACGCCAGCCACCGAACTTCCATTCGCGGGGCATCCGACCGTCGGCGCTTCCTGGTGGCTACGTGACGTTGGCACACCGATCCATACTTTGCAGGTCCCGGCGGGCATCGTGCAGGTCGCCTACGAGGATGACTTGACCGCGGTCAGCGCCCGCTCGGAGTGGGCGCCGGAGTTCGCGATCTACGACCTTCAGTCCACCGATGAGCTCTTCGCGGCCGATCCGGACGACTATCCCGACGACATTCAGAACTATTTGTGGACGTGGACCGACAAGGAGCGGGGTGAGCTGCGCTCGCGCATGTTCGCCGCGAACCTCGGTGTGCCCGAAGATGAGGCCACCGGCGCGGCCGCCGTGCGGATCACCGATTACCTCAGCCGTGATCTGACGATCGTGCAGGGCAAGGGATCGGTCATCCACACCCAGTGGAGCCCGGAGGGCTGGGTTCGGATCGCCGGACGCGTCGCCAGCGACGGCGTGAAGCAGATCGATTGACGACGACTGCGGTCAGCTCTGGGCGGCTTGGGGCGAATTGCGATGCGCCCGCAGCGCTTCGATCTCTCGCTCGAAATCCTCTGCCGACGAGAACGACCGGTACACCGACGCGAATCGCAAATAGGCCACCTCGTCGAGTTCCCGCAGCGGCCCCAGGATGGCCAGGCCCACCTCGTGGCTGGGCACCTCGGGTGAGCCTGCCGCCCGGACGGCGTCCTCCACCTGCTGGGCGAGCAGATTCAACGCGTCGTCGTCGACCTGTCGGCCCTGGCAGGCCCGCCGTACGCCCCTGATGACCTTCTCCCGGCTGAACGGCTCGGTGACGCCGCTGCGCTTGACGACGGCGAGCACGGCCGTCTCAACCGTGGTGAACCGCCGCCCACATTCGGGACACGACCGGCGGCGCCGGATCGCCTGGCCTTCGTCGGTTTCGCGGGAATCGACCACGCGAGAGTCGGGATTACGGCAGAACGGACAGTGCATCACCGCTCCTTCGCCGCGACGACAAACAACTACCTCGAACGTCTCCGAGCGTACCTGCGTGCCTTCAGCGAGGCCCAGCACCGGTGCAAATGGGGCGCATTTGACCTGCGTGCCGACCAGAGTGGTTGCGCGACAATGCCTTTCACCGCTCACGGCGCAGAACTAGCCCACGGGAGCAATGAGCGTCTGACCCGCGTCCAGCGCCACCGATTCGAGCTGGTTGAGTTCGCGAATCCGCTCGACGACCTGGCCGGCCGGTGCGTCGGGTGCCACCCGTTGGGCCACGTGCTGCAGCGTCTCGCCCGCCTGCACCTGGATAACTGCCAGCCGCGTCGGCACCTCGGCGGCAGCGTCGACCGCCCCGCCCAGATGCGCTACCAGGCCGAGCCACACGGTGATCGCCGCGGCGGTCAGCGCGAGCATCACCGTGGTGACCGGGGAAATCGGGCGTCGACGATGCGAAGCCCGCGACATCAGCACTCCCGTGCCGCGGTAACGCATCGGCGCCCCGCCGGGACGGTCAAACCGTGGCCGCCGGCGTGCGTCGGCCGGCCGGATTCCCGGCCTGACCACCGGTGCCGCCTGGTTTTCCCGGGTATCGAGAATCGTCATTGCTCTGCCCTCCGCTCCGTCGTTTTCGCTCTTGTGTTCGAACATTACTCGATCACCTGTTCGATTTATAGAACATGTGATCGAACTGTTGCCAAACGATAGGGCAGCCCACCGACATATTCCGGCCACGGGTTGCATCGACCTGACCCCAAGCGACACGCCTCGAACACATGTTTGATTATTGCCGCGGTGCGGACTACATTCGGCGCCATGAGCGACGACAGCAGCGATACCCCGGTCAGCACGGAAAGCACCGGCGGACGCCGAGGACTCGATGCGGGTCTCACCGAGCGTCAGCGCACCATCCTCGACGTCATTCGCGCCTCGGTCACCAGTCGCGGCTATCCGCCGAGCATCAGAGAGATCGGCGATGCGGTCGGCCTGACTTCGACTTCGTCGGTTGCTCACCAGTTGCGCACGCTGGAGCGCAAGGGCTACCTGCGGCGCGATCCGAACCGGCCGCGCGCCGTCGATGTGCGCACCCCCGAGGACATGGCACACATCGTCAGCACCGACGTGGCTGGGTCCGACGCACTACCCGAGCCGACGTTCGTGCCGGTGCTCGGCCGCATCGCGGCCGGCGGGCCGATCTTGGCCGAGGAGGCCGTCGAGGACGTCTTCCCACTGCCGAAAGAGCTTGTCGGCGAGGGTTCGCTGTTCTTGCTCAAGGTGGTCGGAGAGTCGATGGTCGACGCGGCTATCTGCGACGGCGACTGGGTGGTGGTGCGTCAGCAGAATGTCGCCGACAACGGCGACATCGTCGCGGCGATGATCGACGGCGAGGCGACGGTGAAGACCTTCAAGCGCACGCGTGGCCAGGTGTGGCTGATGCCGCACAACCCGGCGTTCGACCCGATTCCCGGCAACGACGCTGCGGTGCTCGGCAAGGTCGTGACCGTCATCCGCAAGATCTGACGTTTCCTAGTCGCCCCTGACGTCGCCCCTGACGAAACCGTTGGTGCGAGCAATTTCCTCGCTGGCGAACCATATTTCGGCGCGAGCATCGTCATAGAGCGTGCTGCCGGGCGACCAATACAGGCCGGACTTGGTGTCGGCCTTGACCGGGTAACCCTCCGGCGCCTGGTTGGGGTCGTCCAGCGGCAGGCGAAGCGCGGTGCGCAATGGTTCGGGCTCGTCGATTTCAATTCGTGCGTGGCGCCCGGTGTCGGTCAGCGGATCGCGTTCGACCGCGGTTGGCACGCGGGTGGGAGCGGTGTCGACGGAATCGGGGTCTTCCTGCTCCTCGTTGGGCGCTTCTTGCGTGACGGCCGACGTCGCAGCCGGCCCGTCAGTCTGCGCCTCGCCCGGCCCTTCAGTCGGCTGTGCCTCGGTGGTTTCATCAACGTTCTGAGGTGAACCCCACAGGCTGATCGGAGCCTCCGGATAGGACCGCCGGCCGGCCGTCGAAGACGACAGCGACCCGAGCCCTTCGCGCGAGTAGCCATCGCCGAACAGTTCAGGGGCGTGATCACCGGTGGCCAGCTGCTCGCCGGCCCCAGGGGCGCCGCTATACGCCGGAACGTCAAATCCGGCATCGGCATCCGCGTCGAACCGCTCGTCGTCGCGGCCGCTGCGGCGGCCCCTCAGAGCGGCGAAGGCGACCAGCCCGACGAGGACCAGCACCGGGACAATGGCGAGCAACCACCACCAGTGCCACTGGAAACCCTTGTTGCCGTTGGTATCCGATGCCTGTGGGCTGCTGGGCGCCTTGGGTGGCTCGTGACCGGGGACCTGTAGACCCGACAACTTGGATGCCAGATTCGACGGCTCGGTGGTGAACTTGTTCGTCGAGGAATCCCACGACACCACACCGCCGCTGAACCGCTGCGTGATGACATTGCCGTTCTCTGTCTGGTCGGCCATCGGCGCGCCGAGTTCACCCTTTGCGCCGTCGAGCTTTTCCCAGGCGGCGCTCATGGCGCCACGCACGATGACCGCGCCATAGTCGGGCGTCCAGAAGATGACCGGTTTGTCCTTCGCCGCGAAGGTGCTGATCCGGCTCGATGGCGCCAGGCCGCCGTCGACCTCGTCACTGGTCGGGAATCCCAGGTCTCCCTCCGGGCCGCCGACGCTTTCGTACTTGGCCAGGACTTGGCCGGTCACCACGTTCGCACCGGTCTCGGGGCTGTAGAAGATCTTGCCGCCTGCGAAGTTCTGGCCGAGACCGTCGCCGCCAATCGGATAGGGCGCGCCTTCCGCGGCGCCGAGCGGGCCAAGTGCTCCCCCGGCGGCTCGCCGGGCCGCGTTGATCGCCGACGTCGGGTCGTCGGGGATCTCGAGGCCCGCCAGCTCCCCCGCAAGTTCGGGCGGCTCGGTGGTGAACGCCTTGCTCTTCGCGTCGTAGGACAGCGCTCCGCCGGTGAACTTCTGGGTGACGACGTCGCCGCGATAGGCCTCGTCCTCGGTCGGCACACCCAGCCTCCCGGCCGAGCCGCCGAGCTTGTCCCACGCGGCGTTGATGGGCCCGCGCACCACCCGGGCGCCGGTGTCGGGCGTCCAGAAGATGACCGGTTTATCGGCGGCGCTGAACGTGGTGTTGCGGCTGCCAGGGGCTCGGCCTGCGCCCTCATCGATGGTGGGGAAACCGAGGTCGCTGTTGGCCGGCCCACCCAGCGACTCGTACTTCTCCAGGATCGCGCCAGTCATGATGCGGGCGCCGGTGGCCGGGGTGAAGTAGATCTTGCCTCCGGCGAAGTTCTGCCCGAAACCGTCGGCGACGCCATAGACCCCGCCGTCCTTTGGTCCGAGCGGACCGCCGTCACCGCCGCTGGCATCCCACGCCGCGGTGATCGACGCGTCAGCGTCGGACTCTGGAGTCGCCGCGGCGACAGGAGTGAAGAGCATGAGGGCCGCCACACTCAACAGGCCGATTGTCGTCCGCGCGATCAGCCCGCTCAGCACTGTGCCCCGTTTCGTCATCCGCTAGTCACGTTGAGTATCGCCTGCGTGACCGTGTCTGATGACGATAACCAAGGCGTGTCGGCGATATAGCTCAACCTCGCGTCAATATCCCGACGCGCCCTCCGTGCCCTGCTTTCCGCTATACGCCCAGGCTGCGGCCGATTATCTCCTTCATGATCTCGGTCGTGCCCCCGTAGATCGTCTGCACGCGCGCGTCAAGATATGCCCGGGCGACTGGGTATTCACGCATGTAGCCGTAGCCGCCGTGCAGCTGCAGACACCGGTCGATCAGGTACACCTGCTTCTCGGTCGAGTACCACTTCGCCATCGCTGCCTGCTCGGCGGTCAGCTTCTCCTCGAGGTGAAGCTTCAGATACTCATCGACCATCATCCGCACGACAGTGGCCTCGGTGGCCAGTTCGGCCAGCAGGAATCGGCTGTTCTGCTGGCTGCCGATCGGGCGGCCAAACGCCTTGCGCTCCTTGGTGTATTGCAGCGTCTCCTCGAGCACGGCCTCCATCGCCGTGGCCGCCATCACCGCGATGCCGATGCGCTCCTGCGGCAGGTTCTGCATCAGATAGACGAAGCCCATGCCCTCTTCACCGAGCAGATTCTCGGCGGGCACCTTCACGTCGGTGAACGACAGCTCGGCGGTGTCCTGCGCATCGAGGCCGATCTTGTCGAGCTTGCGGCCCCGCTCGAAACCCTCCATGCCCCGCTCGACCACGAGCAGCGAGAAGCCCATCGCGCCCTTGTCCGGATCGGTGCTGGCCACCACGATCACCAGATCGGCGTTGATGCCGTTGGTGATGAACGTCTTCGCTCCGTTCAGCACGTAGTGATCGCCATCCTTGACGGCGCGGGTCTTGATGCCCTGAAGGTCACTTCCGGTTCCGGGTTCGGTCATGGCGATCGCGGTGATCATTTCCCCGGTGCAGAACTGCGGCAGCCACCTCTGCTTCTGTTCCTCAGTGGCAAGTCGCAGCAGGTACGGCGCGACAACGTCGTTGTGCAGGCCGAAGCCGATGCCGCTGTAGCGGCCGGCGGTGGTCTCCTCGGTGACGATCACGTTGTAGCGGAAGTCGGCGTTGCCGCCGCCGCCGTACTCCTCGGGCACGGCCATCCCGAGGAAGCCCTGCTTACCGGCTTCCAGCCACACGCCGCGGTCGACGATCTTGTCCTTTTCCCACTGCTCGTGGAACGGCGCCACGTGCCGCTCCAGAAACGCCCGGTACGACTCGCGGAACAGGTCATGCTCGGGTTCGAAGAGGGTGCGGTCGTAGAGGACGACAGACGATTTTTCGGTGCCCAAGGCTGACCTCCGGATCGGTGGGGGTTTGCAGCGACGATATACCATCCAACCGGATGGTTGGTTGGCCGGAGGACGTCGCTCGCCGGCCCTAGACTCGCCGCCATGGTGGAGCCCCAATGTCGCCGGCCGAGCGGGTCCCAGCCTCCAACCAGCCTCACGCACTGGGGCGCATTCACCGCGACCATCGCCTCCGGCGACATCGCATCGGTCGCACCTTTCGACGGCGACACCGACCCGTCGCCGCTGTTGGGCAACCTGCCCGGCTCCATCCGGCACCGCTCGCGGATCGCCACACCTGCCGTACGGCGCGGCTGGCTGCGCAACGGACCGGGCCCGAGTGCGCGGCGTGGTGCCGACGAGTTCATCGCCGTCTCATGGGACGAGCTGACCGAACTGCTGGCTGGCGAGCTACGCCGAGTCGTCGACACCCACGGCAACGAGGCGATCTACGGCGGCTCCTACGGCTGGGCCAGCGCCGGCCGGTTCCACCACGCGCAGAGCCAGGTGCACCGGTTCCTCAAACTCCTTGGTGGATATACCTTCTCGCGGCACTCCTATAGCCTCGGCGCTACCGGAGTCATCATGCCGCGAGTGGTCGGCACCCACGACGATCTGTTCAAGCGATCCACCTCATGGGAGGTCATCGTCGAGCACACCGATCTGCTGGTGTGTTTCGGCGGGCTGGCACTGAAGAACACCGCGATCAACCACGGCGGTACCACCGCGCATCCCGCGCGAGACGCGTTGCGCCGCTTCCGAAACCGTGGCGGCCGTATCGTGGCCTTCTCCCCGCTGCGCGATGACGTCGAAGGCGATTGTGAATGGCATGCGGCGGTGCCCGGCACCGACGTGGCCATCATGCTCGCACTCGCGCACGTACTGGCCACCGAGTCGCTGGCCGATCGGGAGTTTCTGCGCACGTACTGCACCGGCTACGACCGCTTCGAACGCTATCTGCTCGGCCTCGACGACGGCGTGCCGAAGTCACCGCAGTGGGCGTCGCCGATCTGCGGGTTGCCCGCCGACGACCTCACCGCGTTGGCCAGGCGGATGGCCGCCTGCCGCAGCATCGTCACTGTCAGCTGGTCGCTGCAGCGCACTCTGCACGGCGAACAGGCGCCTTGGATGGGTTTGACGCTGGCCGCAATGCTGGGCCAAATCGGCCTTCCCGGAGGCGGTTTCGGCCACGGCTACGGCTCGATGAACGAGCCGGGAATGCCGCCGCTGCGCTTTCGCCTGCCGAAGCTGCCGCAGGGACCGAATCCGGTGCAGACGTTCATCCCCGTCGCCGCGATCAGCGACATGCTGCTGCATCCCGGTGAGCCGTTCGACTACAACGGGCGACGGCTCACCTACCCCGAGATCAGGTTGGTGTACTGGGCAGGCGGCAATCCGTTTCACCACCACCAGAACATTCTGCGGCTGCGGCGGGCGCTCGGCCGGGTCGACACCATCGTGGTGCACGAGCCCTACTGGACCGCAATGGCCAAGCACGCCGACATCGTGGTGCCGTCGACCACGCCGTTCGAACGCAACGACTACTCCGGTTCACGAAACGATCCGCTGCTGATGGCGATGCCGAAGATGGCCGAGCCATATGCCCAATCCCGAGACGATTACACGACGTTCGCCGCACTGGCCGAAACGCTCGGATTCGGCGAACAGTTCACCGAGGGCCGCAGTGCGTGGCAATGGCTGGGGCACCTGTACGACAAATGGGCCGCGGGACTGGATTTCGCGGTGCCGGAATTCGACGACTTCTGGGCGATGGGCCGGCTGCGGCTACCCACCGAGAACGGGCTGACCCTGTTGGCCGACTTTCGCAACGACCCGCAGGCACACCGGCTTTCCACCCCGAGCGGACGCATCGAGATCTTCTCCGCCGACATCGACAGCTTCGGCTACGACGACTGCGCCGGGCACCCCAAATGGTACGAGCCCGCCGAATGGCTCGGCGGCTCCCGCGCGGCCAGCTATCCGCTGCACCTGCTGGCCAACCAGCCCGCTTCGCGGCTGCACAGTCAGCTGGACGCCGGCGCCACCAGCCAGGCTTCCAAAGTGCAAGGGCGCGAACCGATCCGGATGCATCCGAGGGACGCCGCAGCGCGCGGGCTGGCCGACGGCGACGTGGTCCGGGTGTTCAACGACCGCGGCGCCTGCCTGGCCGGGGTGGTGATCGACGATCGGCTACGGCCCGACGTGGTGCAGCTCCCGACCGGCGCGTGGTTCGATCCGCTCGATCCCGCCGATCCGGACACCATGTGCGTGCACGGCAACCCCAACGTGCTGACCGACGACGTCGGGACCTCGTCGCTGGCCAGGGGCTGCACCGGTGCCCACGCGCTGGTGCAGGTCGAGAAGTTCACCGCGCCATTGCCGCCGGTGCGGGCCCACGAGCCGCCCACGATCCGATCCGAGCCGTGACGCGCCCGGCATGCAGATCGCGTTCGCGTGGCCGGCGGTGGCGTTGTTCGTCGCTTTCTTCGCCGTCGACGACGGTAACTCCACGTCGCGACTCGGGCTTGAAGGCAACCGATTTCGCAGGCGGCGTGGCACCGGCGCTGATGGCGCTGAACGCGGTCGCATGACCGGGTGTCGTCGCGGTGGCGGGCATCAACCTTGCACATCCGACGCGTCGAGGAAGCTATCTGCGGCCGCTTCGTGCCGGGGCGTCGGCCGGATGAGACCTAGCCGGTGACCGCA
>DATFCF010000232.1:0-3419 GCA_035253445.1 Mycobacterium sp. | reverse complement strand
ACTTCACCGCCGTGTGATGGGCAAACGGACACGGGGTCGGAACCTGCGTGACAGGGCGCCTCGATCGAGGCACAGCGCATCCTGCCGTGTGGGTCCCGCAGCGCATGTTTCGTCGACGCACGCCCGCCTGTCGGGCGCGCGACGGCCGGAAAATTCGTTCCACGGAATGAGGGAAGGTCCGTTCAGGCTCAGAAGCGTCACCTGCGCGGCGCACCGACTCCGTCGCGGAGCCGGTGCGATCGCTACTCAGACGTGCACGCCTCGGGCACTTCGCTCGCGTTCTGCCGATCAATCCGGAACACTGGATAGGAATCGCCGGTCTCGGGGTGGATGAACGCCACGCGCAGGGGGAGTCCGGCCCGCAAGTCGGCCGGGTTGGCTCCAACGATGCGAGCGTTGATCCAAGGCCCCTCTGTCAACTCCACCAGCCCGATGGGGAAGGGGACCTGCTCGGCGAAGTCTGGATGCGGCGGATGGTGCACCACGGCCCACGACACCAGAGTCGCCGCTCCCGTCGCAGAGTCCCAGCTCAGATCCGAGCTGCCGCAGGCAGTACAGGTACGAGCCTCGGGGCTGAACGCGTGGTGGCAGCGGGTGCAGCGCCGGATCGCAAGTTGATCGGCGGCCGCGGCATCGAAAAACTCGCCGCTGCGGGCGTCACGTAGGACGGCTGGACCGGATACTTCAGCGAGATCGGTTGTCATGACTGGACCTTTCGATCAGCGGGGACTGAGAATCAGCGTCGAGTGGTGATCGAGGATGCCGCCATTGCCGCTGACCATGATCACGTCGTGGTTGTCGACCTGGCGGCCGCCGCCCTGACCACGGGCCTGGATGACCGCCTCGGTGAGCGGAGTCATTCCCCACAAGTAGTAGGACGAGAGCTGTCCGCCGCCGGTGTTGACGGGCAGATCGCCGCCGGGCGCGGTGCGCCCGTTCGCGACGAACTTGCCACCCTCACCCTTGGCGCAGAAGCCGTAGTCTTCGAGTGTCACGAGAACGGTGAACGTGTAGCAGTCGTACAACTCGAGTAGATCGACGTCCTCGACCGTCACCCCCGCCATGTGCAGGGCAGTGGGCCCCGAGATCGCCGCACCGGTGCGCAGCCCGAAATCCGAACCGCGTTCGGCGACCTGCCCTGGATGGCCCTGTCCCCACCCGAGGACGTGTACCGGTGGTTGCGCCAGGTCCTTCGCTCGCTCCGCGGTGGTGACGATCACCGCTGCACCGCCATTGGAGACAAGGCAGCAGTCCAGCAGCCGCAGCGGTTCTGCGATCCAGCGTGAACTCTGATGATCCGCGAGGGTGATCGGGGTGCGCATCTGGGCGAGCGGATTGTGCACCGCCCACGCGCGTTGCGCGACCGCGATTTCGCCAAGTTGTTCGGAGGTGGTGCCGTAGGTCTCCATGTGGCGGCGGGTGGCGAACGCGTACTTGGCGTTGGCGTTCGTGATGCCACTGGCGATGAGGTAGCTTGGCAGGCCGGCGATCGGTTTGGCGCTGCGGCCGGTGTAGGCGGCGCCGGCGGACACTTTCGGCTTCAACGGCGCATCGGCGAACACACACGCCACGGCCTCGGCCATGCCGCTGGTGACTGCCGCTGCTGCGTAGGACACCATCGCGCCGGCCGAGGCGCCGTACGCATTCATCTCCGTCAAGAGACGGAGGTCGCGGAGGCCGAGGACGTTCTGCAGGGTGATCGACACATCGCGTTTGAGTCCGCTGTTGATCAACAGTCCGTCGATGTCGGACAGGTTCAGACCGGCATCAGCGGCGGCCCGACGAACCGCATCGGCCGCGAAATCTGTTGCGCTGCGGCCGAAGATCTTGCCCACCTCGGTTATGCCGAGCCCGGCGATCGCGGCTCCACGAGAATCCGCCATCGGACGCCCTCCTGTGATCTCGAGTCCAAAATTGGGTTCCAACATACCATATCCTCTGTTATGGTGAGTTGTATGAAGATCGAGTTGGATCGAACGAAATGCACGGGATTGGGGATCTGCGAGTCCATCGCCCCCGATGTCTTCGAGGTCAACGACGACGGTGACCTGGTCCTGCTGACCGAGGAGGTCACCGACGACCAGTTGGCGGAGGTCGAGCAGGCCGTCGAGGGTTGCCCCACGGCCGCGCTGCGGCTGATCCGATGACCACGCGTCTGGTTGTTGTCGGGGCGTCGCTTGCAGGCCTGCGAGCGGTCGAAGCGGCACGGAAGACTGGTTTCACCGGGTCGATCACCCTGATCGGCGCCGAGGATCACCTTCCCTACGATCGGCCGCCTCTGTCGAAGGCCTTCCTCGACGCCGGCGCCGACCGGCAGTCCGAGCTCGCCTACCGCGACCTCGCCGGGTTGCAGGAGTTGGATGTCGAATTGGTCCTCGGTGCGCCCGCAACGGGTCTCGACACCGAACAACGCACCGTCGCCGTCGACGGCACCTCCGTCGGCTACGACTCTGTGGTGCTCGCGACCGGTGCCCGTGCCCGCACGCTCCCCGGCACCGAGGCATTGGCTGGCGTGCGTACCCTCCGCACGCTCGACGACGCCAGGGCGGTCCGGTCCGCACTGGACGCCGGTGCGCGCACCGTGGTGATCGGCGCCGGTTTCATCGGATCGGAAGTTGCCTCGGGGGCCCGCAAGCGCGGACTCGACGTGACCGTGGTCGAGGCGCTGCCGACGCCGCTGGTCCGAGCGATCGGTGAACAGATGGGTGTGGCGTGTTCGGCGCTGCACACGGCGAACGGGGCCGACCTGCGATGCGGTGTTGCCGTCGAGGCCATCGAGGGGGAGAGCGCCGTCGAACGGGTGCGGCTCTCCGACGGCACGGTACTGCCCGCCGACCTGGTCGTGGTCGGTGTCGGCGCGTCCCCGGCGACCGACTGGCTCGACGGTTCCGGGTTGCAGCTCGACAACGGCATCGTCTGCGACAGCACCTTGTGGACCGGTGTACCCGGCGTGTACGCGGCGGGCGACGTATGCCGTTGGCGCAACCCGCTGTTCGATCGCACCATGCGCCTCGAACACTGGACGAGCGCCGCCGAACAAGGGGCACTGGCCGCCCGAAACGCTCTCGATCCGGACGCGGCCACCCCGTACTCGACCGTCCCGTATTTCTGGTCGGACTGGTACGACACGCGGATCCAGTTCGTCGGTGTCCCGGATGCCGACGAGATCGAGGTCATCGGCGACGTCGGCAGCGGCCGATTCGTTGCTCTCTATCGCGGTGGTGACCGCCTGATCGGTGCGCTCGCCCTCAACCGCCAGGCCGACATCATGAAGTACCGCGGCCTGATCATGAAGGAAACGCCGTGGACCGCGGCCCTCGACTTCGCGCGCGCGAGAGAAGCCAAGCGGGTGCAACCCGTGCGGTAAACAGCACTGGGGCATTAGCACACGCCCGCGAAACCGCCGAGCAGAACGTGCC
>DATFCF010000231.1:0-2775 GCA_035253445.1 Mycobacterium sp. | reverse complement strand
GGCCGCTGCGCGTCCCAACGCCGCCAGCAACACGTCACCCATCGTGGCTCCGTTACGAGCCAGACTACGGACAGTCTCTGTACTGGAGCCCGGGCACACCTCGACGAGAGTTCTCGTATCCTTCGCCGTTGCGCCGCTGCCGCTCTCCGCCGATCCCTTCGCCGCCGCCGGCACGGTCGGTGTGTGCTCGGCCAGCACTCGCGCCCAGGCGGCTGCGGCTGTCGACGGTGCCGGTAGCGCAGCTTGACCGTCCCGGGCAATCTGTTCATGGGCAAGGAGCAACTCGCTCACAACCAGTCGCAACGAGAAGTTGTCGACGACCAACCAGTGTGCGAGTACGAGCAATTCTGGTCGTTGTCCGCGGCCACGGTCGAAGTACAACACCCGCAGCAGGGGTGGAGCGCCAAGGTCAAAACTGCACTGCGCACGCGCGGCGAGCTCTTCAATGGCGCGATCCTGATCCGCTGCGGGACACTCTTCCAAGCTGATCCATTCCAATGGAGCTGCGGGAAGATCCTGCGGTTCGTGCACGCGCTGGGCCCACCCCTGTGAACTCCGAACGAATCCGGTGCGCAAGGCGTCATGCCGTTCGATGAGTGTGCGCAACGCTACCCGCAGAGCCACCTTGTCCATGGGCTCATCCAGTTGTACGAAGAAGGCGTAGTTGTGATGCCTCGCCACGTCTGGGTCTAGACCTGTCAGGAACATCGCCTGAGCGGGCAACAACGGGGCATCCCCCGTGATGGCCGGCCGGGTGGCGGCCGCCAACGCGGTAAGCGGCGCGAGTGTGGCCACCGAGGCCAAGCCCGAAATCGTCGGATATTCGAAAAATTGCTGCGCAGTGATGGATAGTCCTGCCTCTGCGGCCTTACTGATGACCCTCAGTGCCAGAAGGGAGTCTCCGCCGAGGTCGCCGAACACGTCATTGACGCCAACGGCCTCGATCTTCAAGACCTCCGCCCAGATATCACGAAGTCGCCTTTCGATGTCGTTCCGCGGCTCATTCGAGTGCTCGTCGGCGGACAGTGCAGATTCCGGCTCATAGGGCGGTAGGGCACCACGGTCGACCTTGCCGTTGGACGAGAGCGGCAGCGCATCCAGCACAACGATCCCGCGGGGCAACATGTAGTCCGGCAAGCCCGCAGCCAAGGTCGCGCGGAGTTCGTCGATGAGGCCATCCAGGCCGTTGTCAGGTGTGGCGGTAAGTGTGACGTAGGCGGTGAGGCGGTTGTTGGTGGCGGTGACGACGGCTTCTTTGACGGTGGGGTGCCGGGTGAGGTGGGCTTCGATTTCGCCGAGTTCGATGCGGTAGCCGTTGATTTTTACTTGGAAGTCGTTGCGTCCGAGGAATTCGATGGTGCCGTCGGGCAGGTAGCGGCCTAGGTCGCCGGTGCGGTAGAGGCGTTCCCCGGTTTCTGGGTGAATGTGGAATCGTTCGGAGGTCTTCTCCGGGTCGGCCCAATAGCCGCGGGCAAGGCCGGCGCCGCCGATGAACAGCTCACCGGGCACCCAGACCGGTGATGGCTGCAGCGTCGGGTCCAGCACGTGGAAGGTTTGGTTGGTCAAGGGTTTGCCGTAGGGGATGCTGCGCCAGGTGGGATCGACGTGGTTGATGGGATGGAAGATCGACCAGATGGATGCTTCGGTGGCTCCGCCGAGGCTGATGATCTCGACGTCGGGGTTGAGCCGGCGGATGCGTTCGGGCAGGGACAGGGCGATCCAGTCGCCGCTGAGCAGGATCAGTCGTAGCGAGTCCAACGGTTCTTGCTGCCCGCCGGCATGCTCGGTCAGCATTTCCATGAGCGCGGGTACGGTGTTCCAGATCGTTACTCGGTGCTGCTGAATGAGCGTCGACCAGGCGCCGGGATCACGGCTCGCGTGGGGTTCGGGAAGGACGAGCGCGCCGCCGGTCGCCAGCATGCCGAAGATGTCGTAGACGGACAGGTCGAAGCTCAGGGATGACAATCCGAGGACCCGGTCAGCGGCGGTGACGTGGAATCGAGTGTTGATATCGGTGATCGTGTTCGCCGCGGCCTGGTGGTCGATCATCACCCCCTTCGGCTCTCCCGTTGATCCGGAGGTGAAGATCACGTAGGCCAGGTCTGTGGGATCGGCGCTGACGTCGACCGGGGCGTCGTCGATGTCCGCCCACGTCGCCTCGTCGTCGACTGCCAGGACCGTGATATGCGGTGGCCAGCTCAGGTGCTCAGCCAGCCGCTGCTGAGTGAGCACAACGCTCGTTGCCCCACGCTGCAGGATGTGGTGGATCCGGTCGACCGGCCAGCCGGCCTCCACGGGAAGGTAGGCGGCTCCGGCCTGCAGGATTCCGACCGCGGCGCACACCTGCTCCCAGCCCTTGTCCATGACCACGCCGACCAGTGTGTTGGGCGCGGCGCCGAGTTCCCTCAACCGGCGGGCGATACGGGCGGCGCGCCGGTCCAGTTCGGTATAGGTCAGGACGCGGTGCGGGCAGATCACCGCGGGACTGTCCCCGCGGGCCCGCAGCGATCCACCGATTTCGTGCAACAGGTGCGGCCGCAACGGTGCTGAGGTGTTGTTGGCCTGCTCCCGTGCCATAAGCTCCTGCGGTCCCACCAAGCCCAGTTCGGCGGTATCCCACAGCTGCTGCTCATCGGCCAGCCGCTGCAGCAGGCTGCCGAAGGCGCGCACGACCGAATCCACCAGACCGGGCGGGAACAACTCCTCCACCACCGCCCAACTCACCCGCAACCCACCACCAAGCTCAAACACCTGACACTCAAGCGCAACCTGCGG
>DATFCF010000230.1:0-5382 GCA_035253445.1 Mycobacterium sp. | reverse complement strand
GCACCGGCGTCGTCTCGCCGGACACCTGCATCGCCTGCACGAGCAGAATGAGTAGGGCGCCGAGCGGCAGGATGTAGGTCCGCAACAGATGGACGGGGCGTGCCAGCGCGCTGCGCCGGCGGCCCAATGCGTTCTCCAGCTCGGTGAGTGCGACCAGTGCGACGGGGAAGCCGACGGCCACTCCGACGGCCCAGTAGAACCACGGCGCCTCGAGCACGCTGGTCACGGCTGCCGCTCCGTGAGTCGCCAGATTGGTTGTTCGTCACCGTCGACGGTGATCACACCGACGGAGGCGAAGTTGCGGCTGTCGCGCATCGCCTCATAGACAGTTGACGTGACATACACGCCGGGTTGTGGCGACCCGCTCTGCACCTGATAGGCGAGATTGACCGCCGATCCCCACATGTCGTAGGCGAGCGTGGCCCGCCCGACAAGTCCGCTGCTCACGGTGCCGGTGTCGATGCCGGCGCGCAATTTGAGGTCGTGGCCGGTTTCGGCATTGAATCGGTCGACGATGCGCTGCATTTCGATCGCGAAGTCGACGGTGCGCCGCACGTTGTCCAGTCGCGGGACGCTCAGCCCGCAGCTGGCGAGATACCCGTTGTGCAGGGTACGCACCTGTTCGACGCCCAGATTTTCTGCGGCGGCGTCGAATTGGCGAGTCAGCTTGTTCACGATCGCCAACAGTTCGTCAGAGCTCAGCTCGGTGCCAAGCTCATCGAGGCCCACCGTGTCGGCGAAGATCACCGTGACGTTCTGATGGTCCTGCGCAATGGTCTCCTCGCCCTCGCGATAGCGCTGCACCACCGGCTCGGGCATGAGTGACAGCATCAGGCGGTCGTTCTCGCGGCGCTGCTCGGTGAGAAGTTCTTCCTTGATCGCGAGGTTGCGGCTCATTTCGTTGAAAGCAACTGTCAGATCACCGAATTCGTCTCGAGATCGCACTGGCAATGTGATGTTGTAGTCCCCGGCGCTGATCTGTTGTGCACCTGCTTCCAGCCTGCGGATCGGCCGCACGAATAATCGGGCCAATAGCATCGCGGCGATGCACACCACGAAAATGATGACGACGGTGGACAACACGAGCGTCTTCGTGAAGGCCGCGACCGGGGCGAATGCTTCGGAGGTGTCGATCTTGGCGATGATCGACCAGTGCAATCCGGGTAGGTTTACGGGTGAATACGCCTGCAGCGTCTCGTGCCCGAGGTAGTCGTCTTCGACGATCGTGCCGCTCTGGCCGCGCTGCGCCAGCCGGGTCGCCTCGGACGCCACCGGTTGCACGAGGGTGGTGCCCTGCTGCCGGATGGATTCGTCGGCCACATCGGGTGGGGTGCCGGCGTCCACCACGTCGCGCTTGAACTGCTCCGCGTTCTCCAGGAACACCCGCGAATCCGAACGCATGAGGTCGTCGGGTCCGACGAGGAAGGTCTCGCCCGTGGTACCCATGCCGGCCGCTTCCCACTGCCTGTCCACGGTCATCAGCCGGTTGATCTTGGATATCGGGAACTGAAGGGCCAGAACGCCTTCCACCCGGCCCTGTGGGCCAACCGGCGACATCATCCACGCGGTGGGCTCGTCGGCGGGCAGGTAGTCCCCGAAATCAGTGATGCTGACATAGTCCACGGTGTTCGACGCGAGTGCCTTTTGATAGGCGTCGGTCAATTCGCCGCCACGGTAGGGGCCGTTGAGAATGTTCGTGCCAAGATCGACACCCTTGTACGCGCTGTAGACCACATTGCCCCTGGTGTCGAGCAGCAGCGCGTCCTCGAACTCGAAGCGGGTGACGATCTCTTTGAAGAAGTCGTTGTAACGGGTGGCGGCGCCGGTCCAGGCGCTGCCGTCGCGGGCGTCGCCGAAGCTGATCGCCTCGTCCCAGTCGGTGAATGGTGTGGTGTAGTACGCCTGCAGGTACTTTTGCGCGTTTGAGGTGGGCAGCAGTCCGTCGATATCGAGTTGATTGCCCGTCTGTCCCTGTTCGGCCTTGACGAATTCATTCTTGTAGTAATTGACAATCGCCTGCTGCTGCTCCGGATTGATCGTCGCAGTGGCGAGTTGGTCAAATCCGGCAGTGAAATCCTGGATTGCCTCGGTCGCGGTGGACCCGCGCGTGTAGATGATCAGCGAATCCATCAGATCGGCGAACTGCGCTTCCAATTGCCTGGATTGTGCTGCCCTGATCTCGGTCAACCGCTCGAACACCGATGTCCGCAGCGACGACCGGCCAGATTCATAGCCGATGAATCCCACGACCGCCACCGAAAGGATGCTCGTCAACAGGAGCATCACCAGCAGCTTGGACTGGATGCTGACACGGGACAGCATGCGGCGCCGCAGACTTCTGGGCTTCGGCGCCGGCTGGACGGATGTTTGCGGCTCGCTGGTAGTCGTCATTGAATCCCGAAGACTAGCTTGCGAAACTTGCTGACGATATGACTGTGGGCAAATCGTTGTCATCCAATGATGCAGATCCGTTCGGCCTGCAACGCTTTATCGACGCGCAGGAAGGCGTCTACGACACAGTTGTCGGCGAACTCAAAAACGGCAGGAAACGCAGCCACTGGATCTGGTTCGTCTTTCCGCAGCTGCGCGGATTGGGTCGCAGTCCTACCTCGGAGCGGTTCGGCATCGCCTCACTCGAAGAGGCCAGGGCGTACCTGGCGCATGAGGTGCTGGGGCGGAGACTGCGGCAATGCGCGAGGCTGGTCGCCCAGATCGACGACTGGTCGGCCGGGGAGATCTTCGGGTCTCCCGACGACCTGAAGGTGCGTTCGTCGATGACGTTGTTCGCGCGGGCGACAGACGACAACGCGGATTTCGTTGCCGTGCTGGCCAAGCTTTACGGCGCCGAGGAAGACCCGGTCACCGTTGCGCGGCTGGCGCGATGATCAGCCAGCCGTGCGGCTCGACGACAGTCTGGGTGACGACGGCCCGTGGCGGTGCTCCCGACCCGGCAACGATCTCGCCCTCGCCGTAACCCAGGTCGGGCAATGACAGCGGCAGCGGCTCCGTGTCGACGTTGAGCGCCACCAGCAGCACGTCGGCGCCGTTGCGGGTCTGGTAGACGTACTGGCGATTGGTCAGTTCCAACGGTGAGGTGCGCGCGGTGTGCAGCCACGGACGCCGTCGGCGCAGCCCGATGAGGTACTGGTGCAGCCGGAACACGTCGTGGCCAAAATCGTCGACTCCCATTAGGGGAGCACCGAATTCGGGTCGCACGGCATCATCGCCGCCGAAGCGCTCCTCTTTGATGCCGCGGTAGGCGAACTCGTCGCCCGCGTACACGCTCGGCGAACCGCCGACCGTCAAGAGGATGACCAGCGCGTGCTCGAGGTGGCGGGTGTTCTGCAGCTTGCTGGCGATCCGGGTGACATCATGATTGCCGACGAAGGTCATGGGGTTGAATGCGTCGAGAAACTCGTTGTGCCGCGCCAGCGCCCAGTCCAGTTCGTGAAAGTTGCCATCGTTGAGGCCGCTCCAGATCGCTTTCCACAGTTCGTACTGCGTCACCGAGTCGAAGCCCGCGGCGCGAACGTGGGCTGGATAGTCGCCGTGGATGACCTCCCCGACGAACCACGCCTCTCCGAACTCCTTTCGCACACGGGGCAGTACCTGCGCCCAGAACCGGTCGGGCACCGCATAGGCTGCGTCCAGACGCCACCCGTCGGCGCCGCGGCGCAGCCAATGCGTCATCACGTCGACGGTGTAGGAAACGACGTCCGGGTCGTCGTGGTTGAGGGCGACCAGCTCTCGGTGCCCCTCAAAGGTGTCAAAATCTCTGCCGCGCTTGCGGAACCACTCTGTGCGCGCGAAGTCCGTGCCGACATGGTTGAAGACGCCGTCGAGCAGCACGCGCAAGCCACGCCTGCGGGCTTCTTCGATGAGGTGGTCGAAGTCGGCGTCGTCGCCCAGCCTTGGGTCTATGCGGTAGTGATCTGTGGTGTCGTAGCCATGGGTGCGCGAGGCGAAGATCGGCCCGAGCGCAATGCCGGACGCGCCGAGTTCGATGGCGTGGTCGAGCCATTCGACGATCCGGCGCAGCCGGTGCTCGTCGGCGGTGGGCGCCGGATCGGCCGGGAAAGCTCCGACGAAGCCCAGCGGGTAGACCTGCCACCAGATCGCGTGCTGGACCCAGGCCGGTTGATTCGCGGATGAGCGCTCGTGCGACGACCCTGTCATCGCCGGAACTTCGCCTCGTAGAGGGCTTTCATCGCGTCTTCGAACTCCTGTGCCGGGCCGTCGACCTCGACACCGGGCGCCACGGTGGTGATCGGCAGCGGAGCCACCGGGGGAGGCGGCGATCCCCACTCGGCCAGCCATCGGGTCAGCTGTTCCGACGACGCGGCATAGACGATGCGACCCAAACCGACCCAGGCATGGCCGGCCGAGCACATCGGGCAGTGCTCACCAGAGGTGTACACCGTAGCGCCGGCCCGTTCTCCTGGCGACAGATTCTCGACGGCCCACCGAGCGATCGCGAATTCCGGATGCCGGGTGTGGTCGCCGTCTTTGACGCGGTTGCGGTCCTCGTAGACCGTCGCGCCGTCGCGGTCAACCAGGATCGAGCCGAATGGTTCGTCACCTTCGTCCAGCGCTACCCGCGCCAGTTCGACGCAGCGCCCCAGACGTGCGAGGTCCTCGTCGCTGATCGCCACAGGCCGGAGTCTACGCAGCGTCAGTGCCCGCAGCCCCGATCGGCAATCTCGAGCCGGCACGCGCAGGACGCCACGATCGGCACATCGGCGCGCGCCACGGCGAGGGCAAGTTGCTGGCTGATGATGTTCGCCTCGCCGGTACGGCCGAGCCGCTGCAGGCATTCGTGATAACCGTGCAGGCTCCAGACGTTGTTGGGGTGCTGGCAGGCGCGGCTCAGCGTGGGATCCAGACCCAGATCGGCGGCATACACCGCCGCGGCCTCCTCGACGTGGCCCTGCTCGAGCAACAACGCGCCGAGGGCGTGCCGGGTCGGGCTCATCCATCCCCACGGCTCGTCGTAGGGCAGCGAATCGTCGAGTTCGATCGCCTGCCGCAGGTGGGCGAACGCGTCGTCGAATTGCCCCTCACGGTAGGCGATTTCACCGTCGAGCATCTCGGCGCCGATAGCGAGGATGTCGCGAACCGTGTTGTTGAACAGATACCGCGAATCGGGGATGCGGGCGTAGGTCTCGGTGAACGCGTCTCGCTCGGCGTGCGCCTGTGACAGCTGTCCCTTGGCGGCGTGCGCGATACCGCGGCCATAGTGCACGGTCGCCACCGTGCTGCAATACAGGTCGAGATCTTCTGGCAGCGGCTCGGCGATCAATTCGTCCCACCGCCCGAACCGGACGAGCACGTGAATTCGCAACGGTACGAACGCTTCCAGCCAATCGGCCATTGGCGGTGATT
>DATFCF010000229.1:0-4190 GCA_035253445.1 Mycobacterium sp. | reverse complement strand
GAGGGCGCACTGTTCGACACTCCGATCCTGGTTCCGCCGCAGGCGGCGATGCTGGGCACGGGTGCCATCGTGAAGCGGCCGCGGGTGATCGTCGACGAGTTCGGCAACGAGTCGATCGGCGTGCGGTCGATCTGCTACCTGCCGATGACGTACGACCACAGGCTGATCGACGGGGCGGACGCCGGACGTTTCCTGACCACCGTCAAGCGCCGGTTGGAAGACGGCGCGTTCGAGGCCGATCTGGGGTTGTGACGCCCTAGTGTCCAACGGAGCTGTCATCGCGGTAGCGGGGTCCTCCGGCCTGATCGGTTCGGCGTTGGTGTCGGCATTGCGGTCTGCCGATCACCGGGTGGTGCGGATCGTGCGCCGGCCACCGTCGAACGGCGACGAGGTGTTCTGGAATCCCGACACCGGCGAATTCGATTCGTCAGCGCTGCACGGGGTGGATGCCGTGGTGAATCTCTGCGGTGTCAACGTCGGCGCCAAGCGGTGGTCGGGCGCGTTCAAACAGAGCCTGCGCGACAGCCGCATCGGGCCCACCGAGGTGCTGTCCGCGGCCGTCGTCGAGGCCGGGGTACCGCTGCTGATCAACGCCAGCGCGGTCGGTTACTACGGCGACACCCGCGGCCGCATCGCCGACGAGACAACGCCCCCAGGCAAGGGCTTCCTCGCCCAGTTGTGCCAGGACTGGGAGGCGGCCACCGCGCCCGCTTCGCTCGACGGTGCCCGGGTGGTGCTGGTGCGGACCGGCCTGGTGATCGCTCCGTCGGGCGGAATACTCGCCCGCCTCAAGACACTGTTCTCGTTCGGCCTCGGCGCGCGGCTGGGCAACGGCCGTCAGTACATTCCGTGGATCAGCCTCGAGGACGAGGTTCGGGCGCTGCTGTTCGCCATCTCACACGACGAGCTGTCCGGGCCCGTCAACATGACCGGACCGGCACCGGTGACCAATGCCGAGTTCACCACCGCATTCGGACGCGCGGTGAACCGCCCGACACCGCTGATCGTGCCCGGCTTCGCGCTACGCACCGTGCTCGGTGAATTCGCCGAGGAAGGTCTGCTCGGTGGGCAGCGCGCCATCCCAGCGGCACTGGAACGGTCCGGCTTTGCCTTCCACCACAACACGATCGGCGAGGCGCTGGCATACGCGACGGCGCCCAAGGACGAGTAGCGTCTTGGCCATGGCGGCATCGATCCGATCGGCGAGTGCGCCGATCGACGTCCGCCGACTTGGCACGGTCGACTACCAGACGGCGTGGCAGTTGCAGCGCGAGCTGGCCGACGCGCGTGTCGCCGGTGGTCCGGACACCATGCTGCTGCTGCAGCACACTTCGGTGTACACCGCGGGGCGGCGCACACTACCCGAGGAGCGGCCGGACCCGGTTCGGTCGGACACCCCGGTCGTCGACACCGACCGCGGCGGCAAGATCACCTGGCACGGACCGGGCCAGCTGGTCGGATATCCGATCATCGGGTTGGCCGAACCCCTGGACGTGGTGAATTTCGTTCGGCGCCTAGAAGAGTCAATGATCGCGGTATGTGCGGGCCTTGGCCTCGAGACCGGCCGGGTCGAAGGTCGTTCCGGGGTGTGGGTGCCCGCTGACGCGGCACGGCCTGCCCGCAAGATCGGCGCGATCGGCATCCGGGTGGCGCGCGCCACGACGCTGCACGGGTTCGCACTCAATTGCGATTGCGACCTGAACGCGTTCTCGTCGATCGTGCCGTGCGGCATCGCGGACGCCGGTGTGACATCGCTGTCCGCCGAACTGGGCCGCCGGGTCGGCGTGGAGCATGTCATCGATCGGGTCGCCGATGCCGTGTGTGACGCGCTCGACGGTCGCCTGTCAGTAGAATTGACACAGTGACGATCGCACCGGACGGCCGCAAGCTGTTGCGACTCGAGGTCCGCAACGCCGAGACACCGATCGAGCGCAAGCCGCCGTGGATCAAGACCCGCGCGAAGATGGGTCCGGAATACAAAGAACTCAAGGCGCTGGTTCGCCGTGAGGGTCTGCATACCGTCTGCGAGGAGGCGGGCTGCCCCAACATCTTCGAATGCTGGGAAGACCGCGAAGCCACCTTCCTCATCGGCGGCGAACAATGCACACGGCGCTGCGACTTCTGCCAGATCGACACGGGCAAGCCCGCCGAACTCGACCGCGACGAACCGCGGCGGGTCGCGGAGAGCGTGGCGGCGATGGGCCTGCGCTACTCGACCGTTACCGGCGTGGCCCGCGATGACCTGCCCGACGGCGGTGCGTGGCTGTACGCCGAGACCGTGCGCCAGATAAAGCTGCTCAATCCGAATACCGGGGTGGAGTTGCTGATTCCGGACTTCAACGGCGAGCCCACACCGCTCGAGCAGGTTTTCGAATCGCGACCAGAAGTGCTGGCGCACAACGTCGAAACCGTTCCGCGGATCTTCAAGCGCATCCGTCCGGCCTTCCGCTACGAACGTAGCCTCGAGGTACTGACCGCGGCACGCGACCACGGACTGATCACCAAGTCGAACCTGATCCTCGGCATGGGCGAGACCCCGGATGAGGTGCGCACCGCACTGACCGATCTGTACGACGCCGGCTGCGACATCGTCACCATCACCCAGTACCTGCGCCCCTCTGTCCGCCACCACCCGGTGGAGCGCTGGGTCAAGCCCGAGGAGTTCGTCGAGCACGAGCGGTTCGCTCAGGCGCTCGGCTTCGCCGGAGTGCTGGCCGGACCGCTGGTGCGCTCGTCCTATCGGGCGGGCAGGCTGTACACCCAGGCGGTCGGTTCGCGACCTTCCGGAGCCGCGGCGGCGGCGACATCAGACTCCGTATCCTGAGCTAATGGCGAAATCCCGCAATCCCGCTGCCACCAAGGCCGCCAAGGCTGAGGCCAAGGCCGCCCGCAAGGCTGCCTCCAAGCAACGGCGCAGCCAGCTGTGGCAGGCGTTCCAGATTCAGCGTAAAGAGGACAAGCGGCTGCTGCCCTACATGATCGGCGCGTTCGTGCTGATTGTTGGAGCTTCGGTGGCGGTCGGGATCTTCGCAGGCGGATTCACCGCGTACATGATGATCCCGCTGGGCGTCGTGCTCGGCGCGCTGGTGGCCTTCATCATCTTCGGCCGGCGCGCGCAGAAGTCGGTCTATCGCAAGGCCGAGGGGCAGACCGGCGCCGCGGCGTGGGCGTTGGACAACCTGCGGGGCAAGTGGCGCGTCACTCCCGGGGTGGCGGCCACCGGCCATTTCGACGCGGTCCATCGGGTGATCGGGCGACCGGGAGTGATCCTGGTCGGCGAGGGCGCACCGACCCGCGTCAAACCGCTGCTCGCCCAGGAGAAGAAGCGCACCGCTCGGCTCGTCGGCGACATTCCGATCTACAACATCGTGATCGGCAACGGCGAGGGCGAGGTCCCCCTCTCCAAGCTGGAACGCCACCTGACCAAGCTGCCTGCCAACATCACCGTCAAGCAGATGGACTCGCTGGAATCCCGGCTGGCCGCGCTCGGAACCAAGGTCGGCCCGGCGGCGATGCCCAAGGGGCCGCTGCCCACACAGGCCAAGATGCGCGGCGTGCAGCGCACCGTCCGTCGGCGGTGACGCTGATCAGCGCCTGACGACTGCTGTCTTGGTGGCCAGGTCCTGCAGTCCTCGCATATCCCTATCGGTGAACAAGGCGGGAAGGACGAACTGCACGAGGATGACTCGGACGAAGGCTCGGCCGACACCGACGTGCTGTCGATGATCGACGGAGGCCACGCGCAGTCCGAATACGAGTTGTCCCGGCGTGAACTCGTACAACCGGACCGCGACGGTCCCCAACAGAACGAAGGTCACGGCGACGGCTACGGACCCTATCCACGAATACATGAAGGCCTCCGCGCCGATCGCGACTGCGACAACGATCCTGGCGATGCCGTAGGCGATCAGGTAGTCGATAGAGACCGCGCCGATGCGCCTGCCGAATCTCGCGATCGATCCCGGTCCGCTCTGTGGCAAACCAAGACGCTCGCCGGGATAGTCATTGGGTCCCAGGCCGCTTTCGGGTTCGGGACCCGACAGCCAGGACCCCATAGTGCGGGCCATACTGTCAGGATAAGCGGGGCCGTACCGGGCCCCGCCGGCCGCCGCTGCAGCGAGATTGCGTAACTTCAGCGCAACATGTGGTTGACGGCCGTGCAACATCGTGTCCATACCGTCAACGCGCGG
>DATFCF010000228.1:0-4946 GCA_035253445.1 Mycobacterium sp. | reverse complement strand
GTCGGACTGGTCAGAGAGCAGGTTGACGAACGGGTCGAGGTCCGTCACCGCCAGCGCACGCATCAGCTCGACGCTGCGTGCGGCAGGCCGAAATCCCGCCAGCGCCTCGAATTGCCCTAGCGCGACGAGTAATTCGGGCTTATGGCTGCGATCGCGATAGTTTCGCGTCGGCGCCGAAACGCCGATACCGAGCTTCTCCTCGCGGGCGAACCCCTCCATGGCCTGCTCGGCACTCGGATGTGCTTGCAGCGACAGTGGTTCGTCGGCGGCCAGCACCTTGAGCAGGAACGGAAGCGTATCGCCGAAGCGGCCCCGAACGGCCACCCCCAGCTCGCCCTCGGGATCCTCGCGCAGCGCGTCCATCAATGACCGCTCGCCGTCGTCGGTCTGTAGCCACGCCGGGTCACCGGGGTGCGCGCCAAACCACAGTTCGGCCTCGGGATGGGCGGTGGGACTTGGCCGTCCGGTGAACTCGGCAATCGCGGTCCGCGAACCCCATGCGTAGGTCCGCACCGCTCCGCGTAGCAGGTGCATGCGTTTAACCTCGAACCAGTCTCAGGTAGGTGGCCGTCATCTCCAACCGAACGGCCAGCGTCGCCAGTTGTTGTTCCGGGCGCCCCGCGGCGGGCGGGGCGGCGACCACCGGCGGTTCGGCAGAGTCGGTGATTTCCACCGCCTCTGGAGCCTCGGGCACGTCCTCGGCGTTGATCACGTCGACGTCGTCAAGGCCGCTGACTCGCGCAAGGACCACCTGCCGCTCGGCGTCGGTGGCCAGCACGAAGGTCCTGACGCGGCGTGGCAGCGGGCCGTCGATCTCCTCGTCATGGAATATCGACTTCTCACGATCAGCGCCGAACTCGCCCGCCATCCCGCCGCGCAGCGCGACGACAACGTCGGCCAGCCCCGCCACCGCCACCGCCTTGTGGGCGATGCGCAGCAGGATCGCACCGCCATGGCGGGCCAGCGCCAGCGTCGCCGCGTTGTCGCCGGCCAACACGACGTCGCGGCCAGACATGCGCTCTGCCATGGTCTTTGCGGGATTGGTGAACAACTCATGGCTGGCGCTGTTGCGGAACGCCTCGGCATCCAGCTCGTCGGCCAGCGCTGGCAGATCCACGCTCAGCCCAGGATCCACCGTTTGCAGCGTCGCAAGGCCGGCGGCCAGATAACGGGACAGGCTGAAATCGTCGGGGACCCGCATGCGGGGCGCCAGCACAACGGCGCGGCCCGCGGTGGCATCGCGCAGCGGTCCTTCGAACGGCGCGACGACGACAACGCGGGCGCCGCGGCGGACAGCGGTGGCGGCCGCCGACACCAACGCGGGATCACCCGGATCGTCGCCGGCCACAATCACCACATCCAGCGCGCCGATCCATCTTGGCGCCTCAGAGGCGACCACGATCGGAGCGGCTGCCGAACCGCCCAGCGCGGCGGACAGCATCGATCCGGCGGCCTCGGCGTTTCCCCGTCCCGCCACCCAGATCACGGTGCGGGGTGGCTGGTCACTCTTCAGCGCGTCGAGTTCGCCTTCGTCGAGCGCTGCGGCAGTGGAGCGCACCTGCGCCCCGGCCAGCGCCGCGGCGCGCAGCAAACCTTCTCGGTCGGCGGCGAGCAGACCTTCTACATCGTCGAGGTCGACGGTCGCGTGCGTCGCGTTCATGTGGCCGCCTCGGTGCGCGAGGCGATCTCAGCCGCCACGTGCCCAACGATTTCGTCGACCTCTTCGGTGGTCCGAGCCTCGACGTTGAGCCGCAGCAACGGCTCGGTGTTGGACATGCGCAGATTAAACCAACTGCCGTCGCCCAGGTCGACGGTCACGCCGTCGAGGTGGTCAATGGAATGGATGCGGGTGCCGAACGACTTCAGCACGGCGTCGACGCAACCTTCCGCATCGGTGACGGTGAAGTTGATCTCGCCGGAGGATTCATAGCGCTGATAGTCGGCCATCAGGTCCGACAGCGGCCGGTGCTGCTCCCCCAACGCCGCCAGCACATGCAACGCGGCCAGCATGCCCGAGTCGGCGCCCCAGAAGTCACGGAAGTAATAGTGCGCGGAATGCTCACCGCCGAAAATCGCGCCGGTGTCGGCCATCAGCCCCTTGATATAGGAATGCCCGACCCGGGATCGCACCGGCGTGCCGCCGCGTTCTGCGACCAATTCCGGTACCGCGCGGGAGGTGATCAAGTTGTGGATCACCGTCGCGCCGATCTCCCTGTTGAGTTCCCGCGCGGCGACCAGCGCGGTCACCGCCGACGGTGAGACGGGATGCCCCTTTTCATCGACGACAAAACACCGATCGGCGTCGCCGTCGAAGGCCAGTCCGATGTCGGCACCCGTCTCAACGGCGTACGCCTGCAAATCGACCAGGTTCGCCGCGTCAAGCGGGTTGGCTTCGTGGTTCGGGAAAGTGCCGTCCAGCTCAAAGAACAGTGGTAGCAGCGTGATTGCCGCGATCGGGCCGAGTACCGCAGGGGTGGTGTGGCCGGCCATGCCATTGCCGGCGTCGACGGCCACCCGAAGCGGGCGTTGCGCGGACACGTCGACCAGGGTGCGCAGGAATTCGCCGTAGTCTGCCAGCACGTCACGGTCGGAGATCGACCCGTGTGGGCCGTCGTATGTCGGCACCCCCGCGATGACCTCGTCACTGATGGTGGTCAGCCCGGTGTCCTTGCCGACCGGCTTGGCTCCCGCGCGGCAGAGCTTGATCCCGTTGTAGGCCGCCGGGTTGTGACTGGCGGTGAACATCGCGCCGGGGCAGTCCAGCAGACCCGACGCGAAATACAGCTGATCCGTTGAGGCCAACCCGATTCGCACCACGTCGAGGCCCTGCGCGGTCACGCCCTCTGCGAACGCATCGGCCAGTGACGGCGAACTCGCCCGCATGTCGTAGCCGATCACCAGCTGGCCGGCACCCGATCCTTCAGCGCGGACCAACCGGGCAAACGCGCCGCCGACGTCGGCCACGAATTGTTCGTCGAGTTCCTCGCCGACCAGGCCGCGCACGTCATACGCCTTGATGACGCGGTGGACAGCCGCGGCGGGCCGAGACATAGAACTCCTTGCGAAGGGGACCGTTGGCGCCAGCCTAGTCGCCGAGTGCCAACTACTCAGCAGGGTCTGGCAACACCCGCAGATGGCCGCGCCTGCGTCCATTCGACTCCGGCCGCCGGGCGGGCGGCGCCATCAGCGCGCCGCCCTGCACACCGGTGACCGGATCGGAAAAGCCTGCGGCAATCCCGTTGATCGGTGGTGCGCCGTCGCCGCCCTCACGCACCGCATCAGCAAGCGCCACCAGATCGTCTTCGTCCGGGTGCGAGGGCAGCGGGCCTGCGTGGCGAACAAGCTCCCATCCGCGCGGCGCGGTGATCCGGCCAGCGTGTATCACACACAGATCCCACGAATGCGGCTCGGACACCGTGGCCAACGGACCCACCACGGCGGTCGAGTCGGAATAGACAAAGGTCAGCGTCGCGACCGCATAGTGTGGGCACCCGGGCCTGCAGCAGCGACGGGGAACGTTCACGCACGAGAGGCTATCGCGGGTAAACCCCGCAAGCCGCCGGACACGCGCAGCCATCGGACGGCCGATCCACAACCGTTACGCTTCTTGTCGTGGCCGAGCGGAATCTTCGCGGATCACGCCGCGGCCGCGAAATGCGCGGGCCGCTGCTCCCGCCAACCGTGCCCGGCTGGCGCAGCCGGGCCGAGCGGTTCGACATGGCGGTGCTCGAGGCCTATGAACCCATTGAGCGACGGTGGCAGGACCGGGTCTCGGGGCTCGACGTTGCAGTCGATGAGATCCCGAGGCTTTCCCCGAAAGATCCCGAAAGCGTGCAGTGGCCGCCCGAGGTGGTCGCTGACGGTCCGATTGCGCTGGCCCGGCTGATCCCGGCCGGTGTCGACGTCCGCGGCAACTCCACGCGGGCACGAATTGTCTTGTTCCGCAAGCCGATCGAGCGACGGGCGAAGGACACCGGCGAGCTCGCCGAGCTGTTGCATGAGGTCTTGGTGGCTCAGGTGGCCACGTATCTGGGCGTCGAACCTTCCGTCATCGACCCGACGATCGACGACGACTAGCGCGTTCGGCGGGCTGGGCCCACGGCCGAAGGCCAGGGAAGAGCGAAGGGACCGGGGATGAACCCGGTCAGATGATCCCGCGCTTGAGGCGGCGACGCTCCCGCTCGGAGAGACCACCCCAGATGCCGAAGCGCTCGTCATGGGCCAGCGCATACTCGAGGCACCTATCGCGCACCTCGCAGCCCATGCAGATTCGCTTCGCTTCCCGGGTCGACCCACCCTTCTCCGGGAAAAACGCCTCGGGATCGGTTTGAGCGCACAAACCGCGCTCTTGCCATTGGTCGTCCATAGCGTCATCGGAAGTTGCCGGTGCAACTTCTATTTTGTCGGTTCGTTCGGGCACCAAACTCAATTGGGGACGCCGAGGTGTCCCAATTGGTGTCGGTCCGGTATGGGTGTGCGGTGCACTGCCTACTGAGCCGAGTGCCCGGTTGTCAAATGGGGTCGGCCGATCGAAATCGGCGTGCTCAAAAGCCATGTTCCGCCTCCTCACCTGGTGTCGTAGATCCCTAAATGGAGCCCCACTATTGTGCTGTGCGGCCATCTCAATTCGAACAAGTGATCGAATCTCGGTCTGCGCCACCGGAACCGGCCGTCCAACCAGGAAATGACACTGGTGTGATTACACACGCGTTAGCTGTCGCGGTCAAGCGCTGGAACAGAAATTCATACCATTCCGTGACACGAATTCGGCGCGTCGTCACGTCGGCGTGTCTGTCACACCACCGCGGGGCACCGACTTTCGGCGCCACGGCCTAGTGTCGGTCACGTGAGAGTCACGGTTCTGGTCGGTGGCGTCGGCGGCGCCCGCTTCCTGTTGGGAGTGCAACGCCTGTTGGGTCTCGGCCGCTTCAGCGGCCAATCAGACC
>DATFCF010000227.1:0-10297 GCA_035253445.1 Mycobacterium sp. | reverse complement strand
CCGTACGCCGGCACGATCGCGCGCAGCGGGGAAATCGGTTACCTGCCACAAGATCCCAAAGAGGGAAACCTCGACATCTTGGCTCGCGACCGGGTGCTGTCCGCCCGCGGCCTTGACACGCTGCTGTCCGACCTGGAAAAGCAGCAGGCCCTGATGGCCGAGGTCGCCGACGACGCCGCCCGTGACAAGGCGGTGCGCCGCTACGGCCAGCTCGAGGAGCGGTTCGCCGCGCTCGGCGGGTACGCCGCCGAAAGCGAAGCCGGCCGCATTTGTGCGAGTCTTGGCCTACCCGAGCGTGTTCTGACTCAACCGTTGCGCACCCTGTCCGGCGGCCAGCGCCGGCGGGTGGAGTTGGCCCGCATCCTGTTCGCCGCCGCGGAAGGTGGGGCCGGTGCTTCAGGTTCTTCGACCACGCTGCTGCTCGACGAGCCCACCAACCACCTCGACGCCGACTCGCTGGGCTGGCTGCGCGAGTTTCTGCGCGGCCACACCGGTGGCCTCGTGGTCATCAGCCACAACGTCGACTTGCTCGCCGACGTCGTCAACCGGGTGTGGTTTCTCGACGCGGTCCGCGGCGAGTGCGATGTGTACAACATGAGCTGGCAGCGCTACCTCGACGCCCGCGCCACCGACGAACAGCGTCGCCGTCGCGAGCGCGCCAACGCCGAGCGCAAGGCTGCCGCGCTTCGCACCCAGGCCGCCAAGATGGGCGCCAAGGCCACCAAAGCCGTTGCCGCGCAAAACATGTTGCGCCGCGCCGACAGGATGATGGCCGCACTCGACGACGAGCGAACCGCCGACAAGGTCGCCCGTATCAAATTCCCGACCCCGGCGCCGTGTGGACGTACCCCGTTGGTGGCCAAGGGCTTGACCAAGAACTACGGATCACTCGAAGTGTTCTCCGGTGTCGACCTGGCGATCGACCGCGGTACTCGCGTCGTGGTGCTTGGCCTCAACGGCGCGGGCAAGACGACGCTGCTTCGCCTGCTGGCCGGGGTGGAGACGCCCGAAGCCGGCGCGCTCGAGCCCGGCCACGGTCTGAAGGTCGGGTACTTCGCCCAGGAACACGACACCCTCGACGACGGCGCGACCGTATGGCAGAACATCCGCCACGCCGCGCCCGACACCGGCGAGCAGGATCTGCGGGGGCTGTTGGGCGCGTTCATGTTCAGCGGCGCAGCGCTCGATCAGCTCGCTGGCACATTGTCCGGGGGCGAGAAGACGCGGTTGGCGTTGGCCGGCCTCGTCGCGTCGACGGCGAACGTGCTGCTACTGGACGAGCCGACCAACAATCTCGATCCCGCATCGCGCGAGCAGGTCCTCGACGCGCTGCGCAGCTACCTCGGCGCGGTGGTGTTGGTGACCCACGACCCGGGGGCGGCCGAGGCGCTGGACCCGCAGCGAGTGGTGCTGCTGCCCGACGGCACCGAGGACTTCTGGTCCGAGGACTACTCGAGTTTGATCGAGCTCGCCTGAGCTCGGCGAGCTCAATCGAACTCGCCTGACATTTCCCCAATCCCGCCCGCTGTGGTGTGGATGCTTCTTACGCTGGGTATGCGTCGTTTGCGTCGGGGCATAAATCGCGGGGAGGCGTCGATGAAGAAAATGAACAAGTCCCGGGACCAATTGGTGAACGAGTTGCGAAGCGCTTATGAGGGGGGCGCGAGCATCCGTACATTGGTGGCTTCCACCGGGCGCTCGTATGGTTCGATCCACAGCATGTTGCGCGAATCGGGTGCGACGATGCGCAGCCGGGGCGGCCCGAACCACCGCAGCCGGCGCTAGGACTGCTGCTGGCGCAGCGATGCCTCGACGAGGTCCAGTACGGCACTGAGCTTTTCGGGATCATCACCAGAGGCCAGCCGCGCGACCAGACCATCGAGCACCAAGTCCAGGTACGTCTGCAGCACAGCGCTTGGCACGTCGTCACGGAGTCGCCCGGCCTGTTTCTGGCGCCGCAGCCGGGCGGTGGTGGCCGCCGACAGTTCGGCAGAGCGTTCCATCCAGCCGCGGTGAAACGCCGGGTCGTTGCGCAATTTGCGGGCGATCTCCAGCCGGGTGGCTAGCCAGTCGAACTGCTCGGGGGCGGCCAGCATGTCGCGCATCACCTGGACCAGGCCCTCCCGCGATGCGACGTCGGCCATCCGCTCGGCGTCCTCGCGGGCCAGCTCGAAGAACAGCGTGTCCTTGTCCCGGAAGTGATGGAAGATGGCGCCGCGCGACAGCCCGATCGTCTGCTCGAGCCGTCGCACGGTCGCTCTGTCGTACCCGTATTCGGCGAAACAGCGGCGCGCACCGTCGAGGATCTGACGACGACGCGCCGCCAGATGGTCGTCCGTCACCCGGGGCATTGCGCCCTACGACTTGAGCATGTTGCGCAGGACGTACTGCAGGATGCCGCCGTTGCGGTAGTAGTCCGCCTCGCCGGGGGTGTCGATACGCACCACCGCATCGAACTCAATGGTGTTATCGGAACCATCCGCCCCATTGTTTTTGGTGGCGGTGACATGCACCGTCTTTGGCGTCTTGCCGTCGTTGAGCACCTCGATGCCGCTGATGTCGAATGTCTCGGTGCCGTCCAATTTGAGACTCGACGCGGATTCTCCTTGGGGGAACTGCAGCGGGATGACGCCCATGCCGATCAGATTCGAGCGGTGAATGCGCTCGAACGATTCGGTGATCACCGCGCGCACACCCAGCAAGCTGGTGCCCTTGGCGGCCCAGTCACGCGACGAGCCGGAGCCGTACTCCTTGCCGCCGAGCACCACCAGCGGAATGTCCTGCGCCGCATAGTTTTGCGCCGCGTCGTAGATGAACGCCTGCTCGCCACCGTTGGTGAAGTCGCGGGTGTAGCCACCCGACACGTCATCGAGAAGTTGATTACGCAACCGGATGTTGGCGAACGTGCCGCGGATCATCACCTCGTGGTTGCCGCGCCGAGAGCCGTAGGAGTTGTAATCCAACTTGTCGATACCGTGCTCGTCGAGGTACTGCGCCGCCGGGGTGCCAGGCTTGATGCTGCCTGCGGGGGAGATGTGGTCGGTGGTCACCGAATCACCCAGCAGCGCGAGCACTCTGGCGCCCGAGATGTCGCTGACCGGCTCGGGTTCGGGTGGCATCCCCTCGAAGTACGGTGGTTTGCGCACGTACGTCGAATTGGCATCCCACTCGAAAGTGTTGCCACTGGGCGTTGGCAGATTCCGCCACCGGTCGTCGCCCTTGAACACGTCGGCATAGTTCTTGACGAACATCTCCTGGTTGATCGCCGACGCGATGGTGTCGTTGATGTCCTTCTGCGTCGGCCAGATGTCGCGCAGGTAGACGTCGTTGCCGTCGTTGTCCTGGCCAAGGCAGTCATGCTCGAAGTCGAAGTCCATGGTCCCGGCCAGCGCGTAGGCGATCACCAGCGGCGGCGAGGCCAGATAGTTCATCTTCACATCGGGGTTGATGCGGCCCTCGAAGTTGCGGTTGCCCGACAGGACCGCGGTCACCGACAGGTCGTTGTCGTTGATCGCCTTCGAGATCTCATCCGAAAGGGGCCCTGAGTTGCCGATACATGTGGTGCAGCCATACCCGACGAGATAGAAGCCCAGCTTCTCCAGGTACGGCCACAGCCCGGCCTTGTCGTAATAGTCGGTGACGACCTGCGACCCCGGGGCCATCGTGGTCTTCACCCACGGCTTGGAGGTCAGGCCCTTCTCGACAGCGTTTTTCGCCAGCAGCGCCGCGCCGAGCATCACCTCCGGGTTGGAGGTGTTGGTGCACGACGTGATCGCCGCGATTGCCACCGCCCCGTGGTCGAGGATGAACTCGCCACGCTCGTCGGAGCGCACTTCCACCGGCTTGCTCGGCCGTCCGTTGGAGCCGACGGCCGCCGAGGCCACATCGACGGCGTCGGCGTCGGCGAATGACAGCACCGCCGGATCGCTGGCCGGGAAGCTCTCCTCGACCGCCTCGTCGAGCTTGGAGTGCGGAACTGGGTTCTCCGCGCTGTGTTCTACGTAGTTGTGAATGTCCTTGCGGAAGGCCGTCTTTGCGTCGGAGAGTGCGATGCGGTCCTGTGGCCGCTTGGGTCCGGCGATCGACGGGACGACATCGGACAGATCCAGCTCGATGTACTCCGAGAACTTCGGCTCGCGCTCCGGGTCGTGCCACATGCCCTGTTCCTTGGCGTACGCCTCGACAAGCGCCAGCTGCTCCTCGCTGCGACCGGTCATCCGCAGGTAGTCGATGGTCACCTCGTCGATCGGGAAGATCGCTGCGGTGGAACCGAATTCGGGGCTCATGTTGCCAAGCGTGGCGCGGTTGGCCAGCGGCACCTCGGCCACGCCCTCGCCGTAGAACTCGACGAACTTGCCGACCACGCCGTGCTTGCGCAGCATCTCGGTGACGGTGAGCACCACGTCGGTGGCGGTGACGCCGGTCGGGCGTTCGCCGCTCAGCTTGAAGCCGACGACGCGGGGGATCAGCATCGACACCGGCTGGCCGAGCATCGCGGCCTCGGCCTCGATGCCGCCGACGCCCCAGCCCAGCACGCCGAGGCCGTTCTCCATCGTGGTGTGCGAGTCGGTGCCCACGCACGTGTCGGGATAGGCCACCCCATCGCGTTCCATCACCACGCTGGCCAGGTATTCGATGTTGACCTGGTGCACGATGCCGGTACCCGGCGGCACCACCTTGAAGTCGTTGAAAGCGCCTTGGCCCCAGCGCAGGAACTGATAGCGCTCGCCGTTGCGCTCGTACTCGATCTCGACGTTGCGTTCGAACGCGTTCGCGGTTCCGAACAGGTCGGCGATCACCGAGTGGTCGATGACGAGGTCGGCCGGCGCCAGCGGGTTGACCTTGTCGGGATCGCCGCCCAACTCGCCGACGGCCTCGCGCATGGTGGCCAGGTCGACGATGCAGGGCACACCGGTGAAGTCCTGCATGATCACGCGGGCCGGGGTGAACTGGATCTCCACACTCGGGTCGGCCGACGGATCCCAGTTGGCGATGGCCTCGATGTGGTCCTTGGTGATGTTGGCGCCGTCCTCGGTGCGCAGCAGATTCTCGGCGAGCACCTTGAGGCTGTAGGGAAGTTTCTCGGTACCGGGCACCGCGTCGAGGCGGTAGATCTGGTAACTGTTGTCCCCGACCGCCAGCGTGTCGTGGGCTCCAAAAGAGTTAAGGGATGAATTCTCCGTATTACCTTTGCTCACATCAACTCCCGGCTCGATAATCGCCGCGACGGGCTGTGTCGGCGGCGGTCCTGATCCTAACAGTACGCTTGTCCTGTGAAACACCCCAGGGCTGTTTCACTCTGGTCTGAGTCTTGTCCCTGCAGGCGCGCGCTGCCAGTTGGTTACCCACTGTGCTGAGCCCCACGTCGCTGCGCTCCTGCCCGCCGGACGTGCAGTACCGTGCTCTTCGTGACCGGACCGCACGTCATCCCGTTCCTTCCGTCGTACATTCCGCCCGAGGTGTGTGCGCCCGTCGGGCAGGATCCGGCGACGACGTCGGTCGACACCTGCATGAACCTGGTGATCGCCGACGTCCGTGACGACGGGGTGAGCGCGCCGCCGGACGCCCCGACGGCCGAAGTGGCGCAGGTGGTCGCCGATGCCGAGCAGCAGGGCATCGATCTCAAGGTTGTCGTGCTGGCGCAGAACCCTCGGATCGATACGCCGCTGCGCGATATCGCCACCGAGGTCGGCGAGGCCTACCCGGGATCGACCGTGCTGGTCCTGAGTCCGACGGAGGCCGGAACGTTCAGCACAACATTCGACCGGGTGACTCTGGAGGCGGGTCAAGACGTCGCCAAGGGCCGAGGTCCGGTGCAGGGAACGAAGAATTTCGTCAGTGAGTTGACGACACCGCACTTTCCCTGGACGCCATTCACGATTGTGGTCGTGTTGGGTGTGGTTGCGGCCGTCGTCGCGGCCCGTGTCCTGCAGGTTCGCGGCAAACATGCCGCCGCGGCGGGTGCCGCATCCGGCGCCGCCGACTGAACCATTAACGCGCTGAGGCGAATTCAAACATCACGGCGCGGTAACGCTACATTCAATTACAATCTTGTAATTTGTGACTAAAGTTTCTTTAGCGTCAGATGTGACGTACGGTGCAGACGGAGCCTTTGTTGCAGCTGTTCTTTATGTGACTTCTGTGCAATGGCGTCTTGACGAATGTGCCGGCACGTTCGCGTTGAGCCATAGGAGACTTGAGTCGAATGAGACGCTCTCTTCGCGCCTCTAATTCCCGGCTGTGGTGGCGGGTCTGCGCGGTTCCGCTGACGTTCTGCATGTTTCTCGCCACACCCGGTCTTGCCGTCGCGCAGCCGGACACGCTCACCTCGTTGGTGACCGCAGTCGCGAACGTCAACCAAAAGCTTGTCGACCTCGGCGCCGCGATTCAGGCGCAGCAGGAAAGCGTCAACAAGGCAATCGTCGACGTACAGACAGCGCGCGACAACGCTGCCGCCGCACAGCTGGAAGTCGACGCCAGCCAGCGACGCGTCGAAGAGGCCAACACCGCGATAGCTTCCGCGCAGCAACGATTCGACACCTTCGCCGCCGCAACGTATGTCAACGGTCCGTCGGATTCGTATCTGACCGCCGGCGACCCTGCCGAAATCCTCAACACCGCTGCGGCGGGTCAGACGCTGTCGGTCAGCTCGCAACAGGTGATCACTGATCTGCAGCGGGCCCGCACCGAACAGGTGAACAAGGAGTCGGCGGCGCGGCTGGCCAAGCAGAACGCCGATCAAGCCGTCGCCGACGCGGAAAGCAGCCAGCACACCGCGGTTTCAGCGCTGACGGAAGCACAGGAGACGTTCAAGACGCAGCAGGCCGACCTCGAGCGGCTGACCGCTGAACGCGCCGCCGCGCAGGCCAAGCTCGACGAGGCCCGCAACTGGTCGGCGCCCGCGGGCGCCCAGCCGGCCGCGCAGCCCGTGGCGGCGCCCAGCGCCAACCCGGCAGGGGATTGGGACCGTGCACCCGAAGGGGTCGACCCGGCCACCGGCAACTGGGCCACGCCGTGGGATCCGTTCCTGCCGGCGATACCGAGCGCCTTCGTCAGCGGCGACCCGATCGCGATCATCAACACGATCCTGGGCATCATGTCCACGTCGGCGCAGGCAACCGCCGATATGGGTCGCAGCTTCTTGCAGAAGCTCGGCCTGATTCCAACCCCCACCGGCTACACCAACGGCGCGATTCCGCGCGTCTACGGCAGGGATGCCACGGAACACGTGATCCGGCGCGGCATGTCGCAGTTGGGTGTGCCGTACTCATGGGGTGGCGGCAACGCGGCCGGGCCTGCTCGTGGCATCGATTCCGGTTCTGGCACAGTCGGATTCGACTGCTCGGGGCTGATGCTGTACATGTTCGCCGGCGTCGGCATCAAGTTGGACCACTACTCGGGTTCGCAGTACAACGCGGGCCGCAAGATCCCGTCGTCGCAGATGCGCCGTGGCGACATGATCTTCTACGGGCCCAACGCCAGCCAGCACGTCGCGATGTATCTCGGCGACGGCCAGATGCTCGAGGCGCCGTACACCGGGTCGGTGGTCAAGGTTTCGCCGGTCCGCACCAGCGGCATGACCCCGTACGCGACCCGGCTCATTGAATGGTGACGAAAAGGATTACTTTGCGCCCCAGGCATTTTTCCGGCAGAACAGCCTTTGTGTTGTTGGTGTCGACGGTGGCCCTGCTGTTCGGCCTCGCGACGCCGGCAGCCGCTGAACCCACCGACGGTCAGTGGGATCCGACGCTGCCCAAGCTGATCAGCGCCGGCGCGCCAGGAGATCCGCTGGCGATCGCCAACGCATCGCTTGCGGCCACTGCACAGGCCACGCAGGCCACCATGGACCTCGGCCGCAAGTTCTTGAGCAGCATCGGCATCGGCGGGGCGCCCTCGAGTGTGGCGCCGACAGGTGCTGCTGCCGGCCGGGTGCGCGGCCCCCAGGCGATCGAGTACGTGATCCGGCGTGGCGCATCCCAAATGGGCACGCCCTACTCGTGGGGTGGCGGAAAGCCGAACGGGCCGAGCCGCGGCATCGACTCCGGTGCCAACACCGTCGGCTACGACTGTTCGGGATTCACGCAGTTTTCCTATGCGGGGGTCGGGGTGCTGATCCCGAAGTACTCCGGCGACCAGTACGACACCGGTCGCAAGGTGCCCTTGTCGCAGGCCAAACGCGGGGATCTGTTGTTCTGGGGACCGGGCGGTAGCCAGCACGTCGCCATGTACCTGGGCGGTGGTCAGATGCTGGAATCGTCGGGCAGCGCAGGCAAGGTCACCGTGAGCCCGGTGCGGCAAGGCGGCCTGCAGCCGTATGCGGCGCGCATCATCGAATCCTGAGCGGGGCCTGAGCAGAACCTGAGGCTAGCCGGGCAACGTCGACGGATTCCGAACTGCCTGGAATAGTTGACGACGAGCGTGTGGCCAACAGGGGTCGGCGCGGCTACGACCAGCGTCTTAAGAGAACACCGCGGCGGTGCCGCGAATATATGTGGGAGGACCGTTAGATGACGTCACCGAGTGGGCCGACGCAGGCTGCCGGAGGGTATTCCGGCCAGGGCCCGGCGCAGGGTTACCCTCCCGGCTCCCACGCCGCACCGGCGAACAACGGCGGGCTCCAACAGGAGGTGCACACCCTCGAGCGCGCCATTTTCGAGGTCAAGCGGATCATCGTCGGTCAGGACCAGCTGGTTGAGCGGATGCTGGTCGGCCTCCTCGCAAAGGGCCATGTGCTGCTCGAAGGTGTGCCCGGCGTGGCCAAGACGCTGGCCGTCGAGACCTTCGCCAAGGTGGTCGGCGGCACCTTCGCCCGCATCCAGTTCACCCCCGACCTGGTGCCCACCGACATCGTCGGCACCCGCATCTACCGCCAGGGCAAGGAGGAGTTCGACATCGAACTCGGCCCGGTCGTGGTCAACTTCCTGCTCGCCGACGAGATCAACCGCGCGCCCGCCAAGGTGCAGTCGGCGCTGCTGGAGGTCATGGCCGAGCGCAAGATCTCCATCGGCGGCAAGACGTTCCCGCTGCCGGCCCCGTTCCTGGTGATGGCAACTCAGAACCCCATCGAGCAGGAGGGTGTGTACGCGCTGCCGGAAGCGCAGCGCGACCGGTTCCTGTTCAAACTCAACATCGACTACCCATCGCCTGAGGAAGAGCGCGAGATCATCTACCGGATGGGCGTCAAGCCGCCGGAGCCCAAGCAGGTCCTCGCGCCCGGCGACCTACTGCGTCTGCAGGACGTTGCCGCCAACAACTTCGTGCACCACGCGCTGGTCGACTACGTGGTCCGCGTCGTCACCGCGACCCGCACACCCGACAAGTTCGGAATGCCCGACGCCAAGGCCTGGATCGCCTACGGCGCCTCGCCGCGCGCCTCGCTGGGCATCATCGCGGCGTCGCGGGCGCTGGCCTTGGTGCGCGGCCGTGACTATGTGGTCCCGCAGGACGTCGTCGAGGTCATTCCGGATGTGCTGCGGCATCGGCTCGTGCTGACCTATGACGCGCTGGCCGACGAGATCTCCGCCGAGACCGTGATCAACCGGATCATGCAGACGGTGGCCCTGCCGCAAGTGAATGCGATTCCGCAGCAAGGACATTCGGTGCAGCCCGTGGTGCCCGCCGCAGCGGCCGCGGCCAGCGGTCGGTGACCACTTCTCGACGCACGGTCGATCTGCCGTCACTGAAACGCGGGGAGATCCGTGATCCCGCGTTGACGGCGGCGCTGCGCAAGCTGGAACTCACGGTGCGTCGCAAGCTCGACGGAGTGCTGCACGGCGACCACCTCGGCCTGCTGCCCGGCCCGGGATCGGAGCCGGGGGAGTCGCGGATCTACCAGCCCGGCGACGATGTGCGCCGGATGGACTGGTCGGTGACCGCGCGCACCACGCATCCGCACGTCCGGCAGATGATCGCCGACCGCGAGCTGGAGACCTGGCTCGTGATCGACATGTCGGCCAGCCTGGACTTCGGCACCGCTGGTTGCGAGAAGCGTGACCTCGCGGTGGCCGCGGCGGCAGCGATCACGTTCCTCAACAGCGGCGGCGGCAACCGGATTGGCGCGATCATCGCCAACGGCGAATCGGTGCGGCGGGTTCCGGCGCTGTCGGGCCGCATGCACGAGCAGGAGATGCTGCGCACGATTGCCACCATGCCCAAGGCGCCGACGGGGGTGCGCGGTGACCTGGCCGCCGCGATCGACGCGCTGCGCAGGCCTGAACGGCGTCGCGGCATGGCCGTGATCGTCAGCGACTTCCTCGGGCCGATCAACTGGATGCGCCCGCTGCGGGCCATCGCGGGA
>DATFCF010000226.1:0-16154 GCA_035253445.1 Mycobacterium sp. | reverse complement strand
TCGAATTGACCGAGACTGACGAGGTTCAATGCGTGGTGCACCTCGATGCTCAACAAGCCGTTGTCGGCCAGGAGTCCGCGCAGCGAGCGGGTGAAGCCCAAGAGGTCCGGTATGTGGGCGTAGACATTGTTGGCAACCACGAGGTCCGCCGGCCCGTAATCGGCGCGCACAACCGCGGCCAGTTGTTCGTCCAGGAACGCCGTTACGGTTGGCACGCCACGCCGGCGTGCGGCGGCGCCGACATTCACCGACGGCTCGATACCCAGGCACGGTATGCCCGTAGCGACCACGTGCTGGAGCAGGTATCCGTCATTGCTGGCGACCTCGACCACGAACGATCCGGCCCCGAGACCCACCCGTTCCACGGCGTCATCGACGAAGCACTTGGCGTGCTGTACCCAGCTGTCGGAATAGGACGAGAAGTAGGCGTACTCGGTGAAAGTATCTTCCGGGGTGATCAGGGCGGGAAGCTGCAGTAGCAGACAGTCTTCGCACAGCCGAAGATGTAGCGGAAAGGTGGGCTCGGGCGAATCGAGCTCATCGGCTGCGAGAAACGACTCGCACGGCGGGGTTGCTCCGAGGTCAAGGACGCTCAGGAGACGATTCGAATCGCATAGTCGACAGCGCACTAGCCCTCAATTCATCGATCCGGCGAAAGGGAGAGCGGGTGGCCGAGAACTGCTGGAATCGTCTTTGCGATGATCAACAGATCTCCGACCATCGACCAGTTGTCGACATACGAGAGGTCCAAGCGAGCGGCTTCACTCCATGTCAGATCGGCTCGGCCACTGACCCGCCACAGACCGGTGATGCCGGGCTTGACCAGCAGCCTCCGCATACCTTCGCAGTCGTAGGCTCCGACCTCACGCCTCAATGGCGGACGGGGACCTACGACACTCATCTCTTGTCGGAGCACGTTGATGAATTGCGGAAGAGCGTCGATACCGAAGCGCCGAAGCGCACGACCTAAAGGTGTCACCCGCAGGCCGTTTCGGACCTTGGCAGGAGGATCATCAAAGCCGTTCTCCCCCAGTTGGTTCGCCGACTGCTTGGCGGTGCCATGGACCGTGGTCCGGAACTTGAGCATCAGGAAAGGCTTTCCGTCCATCCCAATGCGTTCCGCGGAGTAGAAGACGGGGCCCTTGCTCGTGACCTTGAGCGCGAATGCAGTGAGGACGAGGAGCGGCAGTGCCACTGTGAGGGTGGCCAATGCGAAGCAGAAGTCGAAGGCCCGCTTCTGAAACCGCTTCGCGCCGATATACTGTGGCTTCTCGATATGCAACAACGGAAGACCGGCGATCGGTCGCATCACCAGCCGCGACAGGGCGACGTCCATCGCGCCGGTCGACACTAGTAGGTCGACGCCCATCGGTTCGAGATCCCAGATCAGCCTGCGGATTCCCAGAACTCCGAAGTGCTCCGTGCCGGCGATCGCCACGGTATCGGCACCGCAGGAATGGATGGCCTCCGACATTTGGGCTTCTCCGCCGACCACGGGCACGGTTCGGCCGTGGATGGTGACACATTCACCTCGCGGAGGGCCGTACCCCGGTATCCCGATCCCCACGACTTCGAATCCGTCCGCCGGGTTTCGGCACAGTTCGGTGGCGAGATGTTCGGCAGCACCGCGCTCACCGAGTACCAAGACCGCGGTCTGACAACTCCCATGCGTGCGCATCCGAGACAGATGCCCGCGCCACATTTGCCGACTCAGGACTAACGCCAGGGTGCCCGCGGGTAGGGCCACCGCGAGATATCCACGCGCAATGTCGGCATTGAGAAGCAGGGTCGCGATGGCGATCACTGCGAAGGTCCAGAAGGACGCGGCGATCACCCGTCGATACTCCTCGATTCCCGTGCCGATAAGCCGCGGCGAACGAGTATGAAACGCTGCCAAAGCTGACAGCCATACGACGATGAACGCAACCGAGAAAGCCGGCACGTAGTAGTTGAAGTCGCTGGGCGGCGCGAGCATTGAGCCAAATCGAACTGACTGTGCCAATGCGACGGCGGCGCATACCACCACGGTGTCGGTTATCCGTAGCCGAGCGGTGAATCTGCGCTGCCACATCGTGCGCTCGAAAACCCGACTCGGCAGCAGGCCGGATACGGCTGCCAGAGGAGTCGCCTTGAATGGTTGGGCGTCTCGTGGGGCAGCGACGTGGTCGGCAAGGAACCTCACGCGTCCCTGCCTGTTGCCAGCCCGATTATCAACAAGACTCCGCTGGGTTTCTGTCGGTTGCATGAAAGTCCCTCAGTCCGTGTCTACTTCGTTGGCGTCGTGCCGCCGAAATGGATGACGGTCTTTTCCGCGACGAAGGCTTCCGCGTACCGCTGTTGGCACTGCACCCCGCGCAGGCGCATTAGGCCGAGAAATGCTTCATGGTCAAGCCAGTGCCGGCCGACCTGGGACTGATAGCACTGTTGAATCAGCGTCGCCTTGAGTTCGGCCGTGGCGCGTTGGATCGGCCTGTACACGGTCGGGTGGGGTAGGTCGGACTCCCACTTGAGTATCTCGTAGCCCAATATCAGATGGTCACGGAATTCGGTTGGGATGAGCTCGGCGAGCAGCCGGTGATCCTGATGCGAATCCCCGCGCTGGGGGCCGAGCACCACCTGTGGCTCACAGCTGCGACGGAACTCGGCGAGGCGCTGCTTAACTTCGTCCCACTGATGCGGCAGCCTGCCATCGATAAGGTCCGCAACGGTCAACCGCACCTCGGCAGTGCCACATAACGTGGCGAATGCGTTCTTTTCCTCGACCTCCCGCTCGGTCCCACCGCCAGTGAGCACCAACGCATTGACCACGACGTCCGGATTGTCGCGGACGAGCTGCATCAGAGTTGCGCCGGCACCGATCGCGATGTCGTCACAGTGCGCGCCGATGAGCGCCACGCTCTTGACTGAGCCCGCCGACAGCCCGATCATGGCGTGGCTTTCGCGCACTCACGAGACTCCCAGACTGCCCAGGGTCGGATTCCCTTGTTGTAGTTGGCATCTAATTCGGCACGCTCCTTGAACGTGTCGGCGGGCTTCCAGAACCCGTCATGCCGAAAACCGATGAGGCGCCCCGTCCCGGCCAGTGAGAAGCAGGCGTCGCCAACGAGGTCACCGTTTTCCGGGATGAGGTCGATAACCTCTTGGTTCAAGACGAAGTATCCGCCGTTGACCCCGACCGGGAAGTCACTGATCGGGAGGATTTCCTTGACCTCGCCGGTCGATGCGACATTGACGCAGTGGAACGACGATTGCGGTGGGACGATCAACATGGTGGCGGTGGCACCGATGCTCACCGCATGGTCGATCATGTCGTTCAGGGGGGCATCTGTCAGAACGTCGGAGTAGTTGGCCAGGAAGTACGGATCATCGCCAAGGTAGCGCCGCACCCTGCGTAGACGTTCGCCGATCGCCGATTCCAAGCCAGTGTCGACAAACGTGATGTTCCAGTCCGAGATGTCCGATCCCAAGAGGTCGATCTGGCCGTCGTGCAAGACGAAGTCGTTGGACTGCGTTTCGCTGTAGCGGAGAAAGAACTCCTTGATCTTCTCCGCGCCGTAACCCAGGCACAGAATGAATTCTTTGTGCCCGTAGTGAGCGTAGTAGCGCATGACGTGCCACAACAGCGGTCGCGGGCCGACCATCTGAAGGGGCTTGGGAATTACGTCGCCCTCTGCCGACCGCATCCGCATGCCATAACCGCCACAGAACAGAACGACCTTCATAACGTGCTCCTCTCTGGATCCGCCTTGGTGATTTGCCTCGTCAGCAAACGGAAGTTGTTGTGACGCGGAGAGATCGGTCCATCATGTGAACGCTTCCCATTGGCAACTGCCGCCGAGTAGCTGCTGTCCAACCGTTGCCCGACATACGACATGCCGAGGTCGCGCGTCACTGCGACGCGCCCGCGTCCACCCATCGCTCGTGCCCACTCGGGCGCCTCGAGGAGGGTGCGGACGGCGCGCGCAACATGTGCGGCGCCGGGTTCGATAACGAGCCCGCAGTTGTACTTGCGAATGATGGGAGCCAACCCGCAATCCTCGGTGACTACGACGGGCAGGCCGACCGACATAGCCTCTAGAACCGCCATCGGATATGGCTCAGGACTCACGGACGGAAGGACGTATATCGAAGCCTGACGCATGCGCGTCGGCCCATCGCCAGCCGCGACCGGACCGACCCAGCGGATGTTTTCGGCCTTCGCGGCCGTCGCTTCGACCCGCTTCGCCTCACCTTCGTCCGGTCCCACCAACGTGTAGTTCGCCTTGATACCAAGACCATTCAGTTCGAGTGCCGCCGTGACGAAGTCAACCGGACGCTTGCGCGGGTGCAGACGCGCGAGATACAAGACCTCCGGCACACCTTGGGTATCTGATGCCGGCTCATAAAGCGGGACGCCGTTGGGCAGCGGCGCCAGGCGAGCCTTACCGCGGGCAACCTCGTCGAGCGCATCGCGCTCGTCGGTCGTCAGATAGAAAACTTCGTGCGCTTCGCGCAGCAGCCTGCTGACGATGATCGCGTCGGTCAGGGGAGCGAGCGGATGCGCACCAGGAAGAATCATGCCGTGCGGCTGAAGAACGAAAGGAATCCGCAGTCGCATAAGAAGAGTCGCGAGAGGCAGAAGGACCAGATCTCGAGCCAGATGGACGTGCGCCACGTCGAATTCGCTGCGGGCGCCAACGAGCCACTTCATCAGCCCGGGTGCGCAGATGCCTGCGAACCCGGCGTGCGGTACCAATTGCCGGGCCCGCCGGAGCACGAGCGGCGTCCCCTCCTGGAAACTCGGGGCGACCTCAAAACCTCGTTGGGCCGCAACGACAGTCACCGAGTGCCCTCGGGCACGTAATGCCGAGGCTTGGTTGAGTGAGACCCGGACGGGGCCGCCAAAAGCGCCGTCGGGGCTAAGCAACGTAATCGCATGTAGTACCCGCACGTCATCCCCTCACGGTTGAGTTCCATGACGACTCAGGGTTGGATTCATTGCAGCCATTAGCGACTCGACTAGTTCCAGCCGACCAGGGCCGGCTTGTCGGTCCACGGCGTGCCCGAGCATTCGAGGGCTTCGATATCCGCATCCACCATGATGTCGGCCAGCTCCGGCGCGCGGATCTCAGCCTTCCAGTGCAGAAGTCGGGCCGCCTTCGAAGGATCACCGATCAGCGAATCAACCTCGGTGGGGCGCACATATCCCTCGTCGAATCTGACGTGGTCCTGCCAATTAAGTCCTACGCGGTCAAAAGCAATACGAACGAACTCGCGCACGGTGTAGCCCTGGCCCGTCGCCAAGACATAATCATCCGGCTCATCAACCTGGAGCATGCGCCACATCCCTTCGACATATTCAGGCGCATAACCCCAGTCGCGGACCGCATCGAGGTTGCCCAGGTACAGCTCGGTTTGCAGGCCTCCCTTGATTCGGGCGATGCCGCGAGAGATCTTCCGAGTCACGAATGTCTCTCCACGACGCGGAGACTCATGATTGAACAGGATCCCGTTTACCGCGAACATTCCGTAGGCTTCGCGGTAATTCCTTGTGATCCAATAGGAGTAGACCTTCGCGACACCATAGGGCGACCTGGGATAGAACGGTGTGAGTTCGCTTTGTGGGGGTGGAGACGCGCCGAACATCTCAGAGCTAGACGCTTGGTAGTACCGGCACGACAACCCGGCGAGTCGCACCGCCTCCAATAGGCGGACAGATCCCACACCCGTGATGCTGCCGGTGTGCTCCGGTTCCTCAAACGACACCCGCACATGAGATTGAGCACCGAGATTGTAAACCTCATCCGGGGCGATCTTGATCAACAGCGTCGCAAGTCTTCCGCCGTCGCATAGGTCGCCGTAGTGCAGGAACAACCGAGCATCCGGGCAGTGTGGGTCCTGGTAAATGTGTTCGATGCGTGTCGTGTTGAACGTAGAAGCTCTGCGCACCAAACCATGAACTTCGTAGCCCTTACTCAGCAACAAGTCGGCAAGATACGAGCCGTCCTGCCCGGTGATTCCGGTTATCAATGCCACTTTGGCCATTACTACTCCTTTGTCACCACGATGGGCGTGCTCAAGTCCGTCGTGAAGCTGCCATTTGTCTTATCCACTGGTCGAACTTGTCCAGTGATGCTTCCTCGCTGAGTTCTGTTGCCGCATACTCGATCCCATTCGCGCCAAGCTGCGTTCTGAGCTTCGTGTCACTGCCAAGCGCCGCGGCAGCATCGACCAGCAGCACAGGGTCCCCGTTGTCGACGACGATGCCGGCTTTGGAATTCCTGATCTCCTGCGCGGCGTTACTCAGCGGGCTCGTTGAGGCCAGCACCGGTGTCCCGCTTTGGAAGTAAGAGGTGAGCTTGCTCGGTATCGACATCTCGGCGACGCCGGGCTTCTCGTTGACGAGGAGTATGTCGGCCGCCTTCAACGCAGCGACGAAATCGCTTTGTGGAAGCGGGTCCCGGAACTCCAGACAAGGTGTTTGAAGGGCCATTTCTTCCAACGAACGACGCTGGTTCCCATCCCCGAGGAGAACAAAGCGAAGGTTTAGCTGCTTCTTGTCGGCGATCTGCGCGGCGTGGACGACGTTCTCGAGACCCTGCTTGACGCCCATGCTTCCGGCATGCAGCACCACGGTCTCGTTCTCGGACCAACCGAAGCGTCCGCGGTCCGCTCTGCGATCGTCGGCAGCGTTCGATTGAACGTGAGTCCAGTTCTTGATCGTTCTGATCTTGGTTGGATCGACGTGCAAATTTTGCACTAACTGCGCGCGAAACCTATTGTGCGCCACCACGATACTTTCCGCTTCGCGCATTACCCAGCTCTCCAGCCGCGCGGCAATTTTGGCGGCGGGCCCTACCTTCTGGGTTTCACTCAATCCGACCGAATAGAGATCCTGAACCCAGACTCCGATTGCGGGACGCGGAGGCAAGGTGGCGCGATTCCTCAGGCACAGGGCGGCGGTCGAGAACAGTGCCGGAGTAGTGCAGATGACTACATCGGGTCGACTCCAATTCGATAGCGCGCCGCGGATGCCGAAGGTCGCTTCCATCAGGAGTCGGCGGGAGTTCGACACTTTTTGTGGGACCGAATGCCTGACCCTTTTGACTGGCAGGCCATCGATCGTCTCGTTCGAGGCCCATTTCCACCGATAATCCGGCGGTATTGTCCACTCAGGGTAATGCGGTATTCCGGTGACAACGTTGACGCGGTAGCCGCGGTTGGCCAGGCCGCGACACAGTCCGGTCGCATACGGCGCGATCCCCAAAGGCTCTGGTGCGTAGTTTATCCCGATGAAAGTGACAGATATCTGATCGTCCATCACAACCCCCTTAGTAAGCCCCGGTGCGCCGGAGGACGGCTCGCAATGTCTTTAAGATGATCAAAATGTCTTCGATCATCGATCCGTTGTCGACATACGACAGGTCCAAGCGGACCGACTTTTCCCAGGACAGGTCGGATCGGCCATTGACCTGCCACAGACCGGTGATCCCGGGCTTCACCAACAGCCTTCGCAAGACCTCGCAGTCGTAGGCTTCGACCTCGCGCCGCAATGGTGGACGAGGACCCACGACGCTCATCTCTCCCCGCAGCACGTTCAGGAACTGCGGCAGCTCGTCGATACTGAACCGCCGTAATAGACCGCCTATCCGGGTAATACGCGGATCGTTTCGGACCTTGAAGAGCAGTCCGTCACTTTCGTTGGCGCTCAATAGTTGAGTCAGCTGTTTGTCGGCATCCTTCACCATGGTGCGGAACTTGATCATGGAGAAGGGCCTGCCGTCGATTCCGATGCGTTCGGCTGAATAGAACACCGGCCCCCGGCTAGTCACCTTGATCGAGAGGGCAGTGATAAGGAGGATCGGCAGCGTGGCCATGAGGGCCGCACATGCGAAACTGATGTCGAACGCCCGCTTTTGGAAGCGCTTCGCCACGAGATATTGCGGTTTCTCGATGTGCAGCAGTGGAAGGCCGGCAATTGGGCGCATCACCAGCCGAGAGAGGGCGACATCCATCACCCCAGTCGAAACGACGAGATCAACGCCCAGCGGCTCGAGATCCCAGAGGAGTCTGCGGATTCCTCGGACGCCGAAGTGTTCCGTGCCGGCAATCGCAACAGTGTCAGCGCCGCAGGTGCGGATCGCCTCCAACGCGTGGCTCTCCCCGCCGATAATGGGGATGTTCCGACCGTTGACAATGATCTCTTCGCCGCGTGGAGGACCATAGCCGGGCACCCCGACCGCCACTACGCGATATCCATCCATCGGGTTTTGGGTCAGCTCGTTCGCGAGCGTGTGCACAGCATCAAGTTCTCCGATAGCCAACACCGCTGTTTCGTAGCCGCCGCCCGCCCTCTTACGCGCCAGTTGTGCACGCCAGAGCGACCTGCTCAGCACCAGGCCGATAGTTCCGGCGGGTAGCGCTACCGCAAGATAGCCTCGCGCGACGTCGAGCTTCAAAAGCAGCGCGACGATTGCGATTGCGCCAAAAGTCCAGAAAGACGCGGCGACCACGCGGCGATACTCCTCGAGGCCGGACCCGATGAGCCTCGGGGAACGAGTATGGAATCCGGCCAGAGCCGAAAGCCACACGATGACGAACAGAACAGAAAAACCTGGCACGAAGTACTTGAAATATCCGGCGGTCGAGGCAGTAGGTCCGAATCGGACGTACTGCGCCAGGGCCACTGAAACGCAGACGACCAGGATGTCGGTTAGCCGTAGCTTGGCGGCGTAGCGCCGTTGCCACGTCGCGCGCTCGAACACCTGGCTCGGCATGAGACTGGGCACGGTAACCACAGCGCTACCATTGAATGTTTCGGGTTTCGGCAGGACTGCGACTTGGTCGACGGCCGCTGTCGGATGCCCTTGCCCGTTGTTAGCGCGATGATCTAAGACGGTCACGTCGGTCTTGGTCGGATTCATGGGTTTACCCCGACGCCACGAGATCGTCGTCAAGAATGCCTTCGCTGAATTCCACGGCATTCGCGTACGTTGCGGGCTCGCGTGTTGCGCACAGCCATCGGAACGTGCGCTCGATTCCCTCGGCAAGGTCGATTGTGGGTTTCCAACCGAGTTCGATCTCCAACGTTGCGACGTGCGTCCCGCCATCGCGAGACATAGCGGGCACCGGCGCCGTCGGCGCGTCGACAACTGCACAGATCAGTCGTTGAACCTCATGGAGGGTTGTCTGCCGCCCAGTGCCGATCGTGTAAGTGCCGGTGATTTCCATTGGCGCGGAACCGGCGCACATAAAGGCTTCGACCACGTCATCGACGTACACGTAGTCGGAGGCGACGCTGCTATCCCTGTAGACGGCGAACGGACGACCGGTGAGCATCGCGCTGCCCAGAATTGCAGTCACCGCCTCCGGCCCGCGCGGGCGTTGGCGCGGTCCGTAGACGGTGGCCAACTCTAGGCAGATGGGCGCCAAGCCGTACATCGCGGCATAGGCGCGCAGATACATTTCACCTGCCAGCTTCGCCGCCGCATACGGCGAGAGCGGATTGCCCAACATGTTTTCGCCCGATGACGGCCAGACGGCCATTCCGTCGCTTCCGCTGCATGCGGCATAGATGATCCTTCGCACCCCCGCGCGGCGGCTTGCCTCGCATAGGTTGATGGTGCCAAGCACATTGCTGCGAGCATCGAAAAGAGGATCGGACACCGACGTCCCGAGGTCCGCTTGCGCGGCAAGGTGAAATATGACATCCGGATTGGTGCCCTCGACGACTCCGGTCAACTCCGGCGCCTGAATATCAAGGGGTACCAAGGTGAATCGGCGAGGGGACAACGCGTTGTAGGCATTCGCGAGCTCGAGATTGGCAGCAACACCGGTGCTGAGGTTGTCGACTCCGACAACCTGGTGGCCATCGGATAGCAGACGGTCCACCAGAGTGGAGCCGATGAAGCCGGCCGCGCCGGTTACCAGGATTCGCATGATCAGCGGCCTCCAGTTTCGCGGCGGTCGGTCGGCGAATCTGTGGCAGCACTTCGGTACTCCAGCAGTTTTGGCGGCAAGCCATGGCGACTGCCGCGGAGGAGATTGAGGCAGCACCTAACGTGACCGACCATGCGATCAGTGGCAGATACCGTCCATACTGGGTCGCTGATGAGCCGTCTTGTGAACTCGATCCGTTCGGCCAGCTGCAACAGCATCGACGCCGAGCCACTCTTCAAACCACGACGGTCGCGGACTGACGCGAGAGTCTGTGACATACCGAAGAATTCGCCGAACCGCAGTAAACGTATCCACAGTTCCAGGTCTGGCCACTCCAGCAGATCTTCGCGAAAACCGCTACAGCGCTGGAAATCTGCGCGTCGAAACATTACTCCAACGGACGGACCGACGGGGTTGCCGCCGCAGCGAACTATCGTCGTGACCACGCACTGCGCAGAGTGGATACCAACGATCCTCGCGAATACCGGATGCCGGCTCACGACTTCCCCGGTGTGGTCGATGTAATCCGTCCCGGCGGCTACGAGCGCTACATCGCGGTTTTTCTCCAGGACATTGGCTTGCGCAGCGATGCAATCCGGCCGGAGTGTGTCGTCGGGGCATAACAATTTGACGAACTGACCTCGACTATGTCGCACAGCCATGTTGAAACCCGCGCCCAGCGGTACGGTCGTTTCATTTCGTATTATTCGCACGCGTTCGTCGTTCGCGGCCGCACCCATGTCGGGCACATACGGGCCTTGGTCACCGACGATCACGATCTCCAAATCGTCAAATCGCTGCGCAAGGACGCTGTCGATCGTGGTCAGCAGTTGGCGCTCCGCCTGGTTGGCGACGATACAAACCGACACTTTCGGGCGACGCACAGAGCGCTGTTCCGTCTGCATTACGGCCGGCCAGTACGGCTCCACGATGTCGGCCCAGCCCTTGATCGGTTCACTCATGATGGGTTCGCACTCGGTCCTTGTCCCGCTCATCCGACCGGCTCCGGATGAAGGGCGGGATGTGTTTCCGGGCGGGTGCCCGCGGACCGCGCGCCCGACCCCGTATCGGCTGGGGGAGATACGGGGTCGGGCAGCGCGGCGAGCAGCGGCGTGTTCGCGTCGGCGTCCAGCATCACGATGACGTAGCGGGCAGGAGCAACGGCACCGCATTCGAGCATCCATGCCAACTGGCTGGCCTCGATTCTGACCGGGATGACGAACTGCGTCGGCACGGCGCCGTTCAGGTCGACGCTCGAGGATGCTAGATGGTCCATGGCTTGACTTTGATCTAGGCGGTCCGTTGCGAACTCGGTGTGTCCAGCGCGGATTTGGTTGTTAAGTGCTAGACCGGACATTTCGTAACTCCAATCAAAGTCTTTGATCCAGCGGGCCATTCGCGTCTCAGTCGGGTCCGCGCGATGATGAGCCTCTGCGGTCGGCCGCAACGCTCTCGAATTTGTCGGCTCCGCCCCACTTCGTGGCATCGAACACGACGGTTCGCCCTCCCGACACGTACGCCGCGAAAGTATCCCTGCGACACTCCTATTGGCTGCGGACGAAAGGTCGCCACGCCCAGCGTTGATGTCCCCCCGAAACTTCATGGTTCACTCCACCGTCACCGATTTGGCGAGGTTTCGGGGCTTGTCGACGTCCCGGCCCAACGCCAACGCAAGCGTGCGAGCCAGTACTTGCAGCGGTAGGGCAGCGGCGATTGGACCCCACGGCGCATGCGGATCGTCGACCACGGGCACGACACTGCCCTCCGGACCAATAGTGATTACGCGGCCACCACGGGACTTGACCTCTGCAACATTGGTGGCCAGTTTCGGGTCGGCGTTGTCGACGACGACGACCGGAGTTCCGTTGCCTACCAGTGAGAGCGGGCCGTGTTTGAGTTCTCCTGCCGGGCAATGCTCGGTCCATCGGTACGTGAGTTCCTTGAGCTTGAGGGCACCCTCGGCGGCATATGGCAGGCCAGATCCCCTGGCGATGAAGATGAAGCCGCTGGCCCCCTCTAATTCCTCGGCGAGCGGTGGCACCAAGCACTTGGCGATCGTGCCGGCCGTAGCAAGCTGGTCTGGCAAGCGCCGAAGATCGTCGACCAGTCGAACAGCGAACGCAGTGCTGAGCCGGTCTGCGGCGACGAGCGCTGAAATCATCAGCGCTGCACCGGCAATGATCTGGCATGTGAACGTCTTTGTAGCTGCCACGCCGATCTCAGGGCCGGCGCCACACGTGATGACCGCGTCGGCCCGGCGCGCCAACGTGGAGTGTGAACTGTTTGTGAGGGCCACGAGAGGCGAGTCGGCTACCGCTTCGGACTCGACAGCATGCAGAACATCGGCCGTCTCGCCAGACTGACTGATCACCAAGCGGAGCTGGTGCGCGTCGGCAATCTCCTCTGCCGCCTCGCTGCCGACAGTGGTCGTAACCGGTATGCCTCCGAGGCGGCGTACCAAGTTGCCGATCACACGCCCTGCATTCAGCGACGTGCCGCACCCGATCACGCGCAGACGTTCAAATGGCGCCAGTCCGAGCTCATTCCAGAGCGCCCCTGTTGCAATTCGATCCTCGATGTCGTCGAGTAATCTGCTTGCCGCTGCGGGTTGTTCGTCGATCTCCTTGGCCATGTAGTCGGTGTATCCGTTCAAGTCAGCGTCGGTACGCTGCCAGGTGGACCGCCTTACTACTGGTGGTATAGCGGCGATTCCGCGATGGCTCCATCGATCGCTGCTAGTCAGATCGACGACGTCACCGTTGTCGAGTACTCGATACTCGTCGGCCCAGTCGGAAATCGCCGCGAAATCACTTGCCGCAAAGTCACCGTGGGCGGTACGAGCCACCAGCAGGGGTGAACCGTGAGCTGCGACGACGATCTGACCGGTGCCCGCTTCAAGAGCGGCCAGCGCCCACGAACCCTCGACGCGGGCAAGTGCAATCTCCACGGCCTCGAAGAGATCCCCGCAGCGCACCCGCTCCTCTTCGATCAGGTGGCACAACACCTCGCTGTCGACTGATGAGGCGAATCTGTGACCCGCTGCCGCCAGTGCATTCGTCAGAGCGTCTGCATTCTCGATTACGCCGTTGTGCACCAGGCTGATTTGTCCGGTGCAGTCGGCGTGCGGGTGTGCGTTGGTTACCGTCACCGCACCATGGGTTGCCCACCGGGTGTGACCGATCCCCACTCCATCGAACTGCGGGCCGGACCAGTCGCGCACGAGCCTGTCGAGCGCTCCTATCCGATCGACCGTTCGCAGCCGCGCCAGATCGCCGGTGGCGGTTTGCAGTGCAATACCCACTGAGTCGTACCCGCGGTATTCAAGTCGGCGAAGTGCGACGCGCAAGTAGTCGACCGCGGGCCGGTTCGTTCGGCACGCGACTATGCCGCACATTGCCGTGTCCCCTGTTGCGGATGCTGCCGCAGGATGTCACGCGAGCTATTGGCAACCAAATATCGATGATGCGACGACGACGGCCGGCGCGATGCCGGTGTATTCCGGGATTCCGGCAGAGGAAATGTCGAGTGGCAAAGTCCCGGCTCAATCTCGCGCCGGATGAACACAATTCGCGTCGACAAGGCCGCCGACGCCGTCGCTAGCGATCCCGCCTGACGGCCCAGAGTTAACTCGAAAAACACTACTTCACTATCGGTGCCAGCAAGCTGCTAGTACATGGGCCATCCGAGCGAACTTTCGGCTGGGCCCCGGCCTAGTTCCTGGGATCTCCCTCGGCGTACCGCATGGTGCGTGATAGCGCCGCCGCCTGGGCGCGAGTGCTTACGCCGAGCTTGGTCAACAGGCTGTGGACATGGTTCTTGACCGTATGGACCGCGATGCAGAGCTGCCCGGCGATCTCCCGGTTGGAGAGGCCCAGTTCCAGCATCCTTAGGATCTGGGTCTCCCGGGCCGTCAGAACTAGTTCCTCCGCAACCGGTTGCCGCTGCGAAGCCAGTGCCGACAACCGTCGGAGCAAAATTGCCGAGACCCGAGGCGAACACAATGACTCGCCGGCAGCAACCTTGCGAATCATTAGAATCAAGTCTTCCAGCGATTGGCTCCGCGTGTGGTAGCCGGCCACACCTGCCTCCGCGCACGCAACGATCTCAGACTCGTCGTCCTCCGACAATCCCAGAACGATCACCCTTGCGTGCGGACTCATTTCCAATGCCCGGCGCAGCAACATCGAATTGTCGCGCGTCGCGGTATTCAACAGGATGACTCTCGGCGTCGCATCTTCGAATGCTGTGATCAACGAGGACAAGTCCCATGCGACAGTGGGCAGCGCCGCCCCGTTCGCAGCGACGACGCCCGCGAGGTATTCGCGGCAGAGCTTGCTGTCATCGATGATCAGCACCTTTGTGTCGCGAAGGAACCCGTGGCCGTCAGCCGCCCAGGTCAGCTCTGTCCTGCTGCCACCGACCGGCGCCTTGTCCCAACCGTTGTGCTGCTGGCGTGTGCTTGACGGCAATCGCGGGTCGACCACGCCTCGCCGACCATTACCCGCCGACTGGTCGCAGACGGGCTGGCTCAGACCACCAGCCGACTCGGCGAGCTGCCTCCCTTCGGCAGCGTTCGGCGCCCCGACCGGTGGACCGGAAGTAGTGGCGGTCGCCGGGTAGTCGTTCATCGCGTGGCTGGAGCCGACGCCCTGGGTGGGGACGCAGAGACTGTTGATCGCCGCCTTCGCTGCGTGCTAGCCGAAAGACGCTGTCTGCCAATCGCTCGGCGCAAATGAAGGGTTGCACCATTTCGCGCTACGCACCCACAAACGCTGGTAGCTGCACTATGAGGGCCGCAGTGGACGATGGGTTTGTTGTGGTGTTCGCCTGAACCGATGTGCGGCAGAACGCGATAGCGCACCCGGCCTCTCTGAAGCTCGACCATAGACTTCGCCCCCCCGGGACGTCGGATCTTCCGAACGTTTGCCACCTGAGTTTGCAATGCTATGGGTTTGCCAGAATCGCAGCAACCGTCATGTTTAAGGCCGTTGCACGAGCTTTGTCTTGGCAACTATACCGGCCCTGCCGGCGCTGACGTCGTGCGAAATCCGTACATGCTTCTACCCTGCTAGACGGCCCTATTACGTACTAGTAGTACGAATTGAGCGCGATTTTCGTACCGTCAATTTCAGGGACCTGCACTTTTGCGGATAGAAGCGGTTACCGGCTACCAGAGAACTGGACGCAACCCAGGAAGGAAAGTTCGCGGCCACGGGCGCCGACGAGTTAGCCAACGACGCTCAGTCTGACCATCTGGCCGCGCCACCCAAAGCCCTGATGTCGAACGCGGAATATTCGCTGAAAGTGAATATTCGTGCATGTGGATTTGCTTGAACCGGCTTAGCCGAGGATCAGCCCGGAAGTCGGCACACCGGTGCCTGCGGTGACGAGCACATGCTCGACGTCGGGCACCGGGTTCACCGACGTGCCGCGTAGCTGCCGGACACCCTCGGCGATGCCGTTCATGCCGTGGATGTACGCCTCGCCCAACTGGCCACCATGTGTGTTGATCGGCAGCCGCCCCCCGATCTCGATCGCACCGTCGGCGACGTAGTTCTTCGCCTCTCCCCGGCCGCAGAACCCCAACTCCTCCAGTTGGATCAGGGTGAACGGCGTGAAGTGGTCGTAGAGGATCGCGGTCTGGATGTCGGTCGGTTTCAGCCCCGACTGCTGCCAAAGCTGCCTGCCAACCAACCCCATCTCGGGTAGACCCAGTTCCGGCCGGTAATAGCTGACCATCGAATACTGATCGGGGCTGGATCCCTGCGACGCGGCCTCGATGACGGCCGGCCGGTGCTTCAGGTCTTTCGCCCGCTCCGGCGTTGTCACGACGAGTGCGACGCCGCCGTCGGTTTCCTGGCAGCAGTCCAGCAAGCGCAGCGGTTCGGCGATCCAGCGCGAATTCTGGTGATCTTCAATGGTTATCGGCTTCTCGTAGAAGTACGCCTTCGGATTGTTGGCGGCATGCTTGCGGTCTGCCACCGAGACGGCACCGAAGTCCTTGCTCGTCGCGCCCGATAAGTGCATGTACCGCTTGGCGATCATCGCCACCTGCGCGGCAGGGGTAGACAGCCCGTGCGGATACGAGAACGAGTTGTCGACACCCGTCGAATCGGCGTTCTCCACCAGCCGCATTTGCACCTGGCCGAACCGCATTCCCGAACGCTCGTTGAAAGCCCGGTATGCGACAACACATTCCGCGACACCCGTCGCAACCGCGATCGCCGCCTGCTGGA